>JAPLJE010000215.1 GCA_026388755.1 Deltaproteobacteria bacterium
CTGCGTCTGTTTTGGTTTCCGAAGGCATCGCAGGCGAGGATACCGGAGTCGGAGAGTTCGTCATGATGGATTTGCCGGTTCGGTTACTGGACATATAGGCCAGTGCGAGCGAGGTAATCATGAAAACGACTGCGGCTACAGTTGTCGCTTTGCTTAAAAACGTTGAAGCTCCGGTGCTGCCAAAAAGGGACTGGCTGGATCCGCCACCGAAAGCCGCGCCCATATCGGCGCCTTTGCCGGTCTGGAGCAGAACGATCATGATCAGCGCAATACACACAACAACATGAATAAAAATTAATAAAACGTGCATGAGCAACCGTATTTTTGGGGTTAATGATGAAAATGGATGATGCTGTTGAATACTTTTGCCGAAAGACTGGCGCCGCCGACCAGCGCGCCGTCTACATCCGGCATATTCATGATTTCCGTAACATTATCAGGTTTAACGCTTCCACCATACAGAATTCTAACTGATTTGGCAAGCAGATTATCGAAGCGTTTTTCAACCAGCGATCGCAAAAATGCGTGAACCTCCTGAACCTGATCGGTGGTTGCGGTTTTGCCCGTGCCAATCGCCCACACCGGCTCATAGGCAATGACAAGAAGGCGAGATAGCGATTCAGACGAAAAGCCTTCTAAACCCTTTGTGACCTGTTTGTCAAGAACAGAAAACGTTTCCTTGGCTTCCCGCTGTGTTTCGGTTTCTCCCACGCAAAAGACAGGGATCAATTGATGCTCAAGCGCTGCCCGAATTTTGGCATTCACCGATTCATCGGTATCTCCAAAATACTGCCGTCGTTCGGAATGTCCTATGATCGCATATTGGCAGCCGATATCTGAAAGCATTACCGGCGATATTTCGCCGGTATAGGCGCCTTCGTTTTTCCAGAAAAGGTTCTGCGCGCCCAGAGCAATGGATGTTCCCTTGACGACATCGGCAACCGGTGCCAGCGCTGTGAAGGGAGGTGCGATCATCACATCGACATTCACCGCGGCAGTGAACTGAACCAGTTCCCTGGCGGTTTCGACAGCCTCACGCACGGTTTTGTACATTTTCCAGTTGCCTGCAATAAGAGGCTTGCGAAGAGTCGGATTCATCAGAGTTGTTCTCCTATCATGGCAGCAAGGTCAACCATTCGCGTGGAATATCCGGTCTCATTGTCATACCAGGACATGACTTTGACCATGTCTTGAACGACAAATGTCGAGATTGCGTCCACAATGGATGAATAGGCAGATCCGTTGAAATCAGAGGATACCAGCGGAAGATCGCAATAGGACAGTATTCCGGAAAGGGATCCCTGAGCCGCTTCTTTCAGGGCGCCGTTGACGTCTGCCACAGTAACGCCGGATTTTTCGACGGTTGCGACAAAATCCACGATTGAGACGTTGGGAGTCGGAACCCGGATGGCAAGGCCATTCAATTTGCCGGTCAATTCCGGAAGTACCAGAGAAACAGCTTTAGCAGCGCCTGTCGTGGTTGGAATCATGGACAGGGCTGCTGCTCTGGCCCTTCGCAGGTCCTTGTGGGGGAAATCGAGCAGGCGCTGATCCCCGGTATAAGAATGAATGGTTGTCATCAAGCCGCAGCGGATGCCAAAGCTTTCCAGTAGCACTTTGGCTACCGGCGCCAGGCAGTTGGTCGTACAGGAGGCATTTGAGATAATATGGTGTTTCCGGGGATCGTAACTGTTGCCGTTAACGCCGAGAACTATGGTGATATCCGGATTTTTCGCGGGTGCGGAAATGATAACTTTTTTCGCGCCGGCAGCAAGGTGTTTGGACGTGTTTTCCTTATCCGTGAAAAGCCCTGTGCACTCCGCCACAATATCAACACATAGGTCCTTCCATTCGAGTTTGGCAGGATCCCTGATGCTGGTAACGGCGACGGTCTTTCCGCCGACTTCAATCGCTCCGTCTTTGCCGGTAACCGCCACGGGCAGCTTTCCATGAACCGAATCATAAGCCAGAAGATGTGCCATGGTCGCGGCATCGGTAAGATCATTGATGGCCACGACTTCAACATCGGAACGGTTCATTGCCGCTCTGAAAACCAGTCTTCCAATTCGACCAAAACCATTTATCCCTATCTTGATGCTCATAAAAAAACCTCCTTCAAAAGATTATCAGAATATAAATCCATAGGCAGCAGAGCGGAAGCTTTCAGTTCCGATCTTTTCCTTTACGATGATTCTCCCCGCTTGTTTCCTTTTAATATCCCGCTTGCCAGTGAAATACTCTTTTTCCCTGAGGCTTCCAGGGTAATCGCCAACTTGCTTAGTTCATTATCTTTTCGAAGGTGAAGCGCCTTGATCAGGACAGGAAGATTCACCCCGGAAAGGACTTCGATACGTCCTTCTTCCAGAAAGGAATAGCTGATATTTGATGGTGTTCCGCCAAACATATCCGTAAGAATCAGAACGCCGTTTTTCTGATCCACTTTTTTGATGCCGGCCGCAATTTTTGCGCGAAGTTTTTCAGCCTCTTCGTTTAGATCAATGGAAATGGACTCCAGTTGCTCCGGCCGGTTGCCAAGGATGAATGCTGCGGCTTCGATCAAGGCATCACCAAGGCAGCAATGGGTTACAATAACAATCCCTATCATGAACACTCCTGTTTAACGGCCATGATGGACCCGATAAACCGGTAAATCTTTGGATTATCCGGGGCCCGGTGGACGGATGATGAATAATATTCCGCTTAAATCAGCCGCGGAACCGATGGTATTATTAAATTTCCCAATTATGTCAGTAAAATATCCCGGTGATGAACCTCGATATGTTTCGACGGATACTGATTTCCCAGATGTTCGCCGATGGCTTCGGCAACGGCTACGGATCGGTGTCTTCCTCCCGTGCATCCCACCGCCAGGGTCAGGTAGGCTTTGCCTTCTTTTTCGTACAAGGGGATAAGATATATTATCAGATCGAGATAACGTCTCATAAATTCCTGACACTCAGCATTATCCAAGACATGGGATTTAACGCTGTGAGAAGTTCCATCCAGAGGTTTCAACTCCGGCACAAAAAAAGGGTTGGAAATAAATCGAACATCCATGACCAGATCCGCGTCTTTAGGTATGCCAAATTTAAAGCCAAAAGACAACACCGTAATATGGATGGAAGACAACACCCCGCTTTTCTGGGCAATGTTCTGAATCATGGATTTGAGTTCATGAACATTGCAGTAGGAGGTGTTGATAATCAGATCCGCAGCGGTTCGCAGATCCTTCAGTTGTTCTTTCTCCATTCTAATGCTGTCTGTCAGGTTTTTATTCCGTGAAAGCGGGTGATGCCTCCTTGTCTGACTGTATCGATGAATCAGGATGTCTTCATCGGCTTCAAGAAAAAGGATCTTGAACGCATAGCCTTGGATTCTCAGGGATTCAAAGATCGCAGCATGACTGACCAGAAAACCTTTTTCACGAACATCCATGACAAATGCCAGGCCGGCCATCTTGAAATCACGTTCGATGGGAAGTTCCAGAAATTTAGGCAGGAGGGCAACCGGCATGTTATCAACACAGTAGTATCCGGCGTCTTCAAGAGCTGCGATGGCAGTGCTTTTTCCGGAACCGGAATACCCTGTGATGATGATGATATTATGCGTTTTCACGAATGGCTTTGTTAGAAATCTTCATCTTCCGCCTGAATAATGGAAATAATGTCATCAGGGGTCTGCGCCCGAAAAAGCTTTTCTTTGAACGGCTCATTTTTTAACATTCTGGCAATTCTTGCTAGTGCTTTCAGGTGAAGGCCTGTAGAATTTTCAGGCGTTATCAGCATGAAAAATAAATGTGCTGGCCGGCCATCCAGTGTGTCATAGTCAACCCCTTTTCTGCTTAACCCAAAACCCATTACCAGGCCGTCCAGGGATTTGAGTTTCCCGTGAGGAATACCGATTCCCATTCCGATGCCAGTGCTTCCCAGGCGTTCGCGCTCCATCAGAACGTGAACCAGTTCCGGGCAGCTCACGCCGATAATCCGGGCAACCGGGGCGGCCAGTTCTTCAATAAGCCCTTTTTTATCCCGGGAGCTTAAATTGGTGAGAATTGCATCTCGATGTAATGCATCTAGTATTTTCATGGTCCTGGGGTTCTGTGAAAAACGGCCGGCTGCGAATGAAAAACCGCTCAAAAAACAGGCAACCGGCCGGCAGCAGGATTAATTGCTGGGCTGGATTAACCCGTAGTCCCCGTCCTTGCGCCGATACAGAACGTTGACACGTTCGGATCTGGCATTGGTGAATACGAAAAAGTGATCTTCCAGAAGATCCATCTGCATGATGGCTTCTTCCACATCCATGGGTTTATAGTCGATATGTTCCACAATCACCTGGCCGCGTTCTTCGGCGTCGACAGAAAGCATATTTTCATCGGCGGAAGGTTTCACCCTGGCCTTGGAGCCCGTTCTTCTTTCCCGTGTCTTATCCTTGTTCTTTTTGATCTGTTTTTCCAGTTTGTCCAGGACCATGTCAATGGCAGAATACATGTCAACGGTTTCTTCCTTGCCATAGATATTGAGTCTGTCGCCAACGATATTAATTTCCGCAATGTGTCTGAATTTTTCAACAGACAACACCACGTTGGCTTCAGCGGGATTGTCCAGAAACTTGTCAAATCGATCCAGTTTATGGCTGACATATTGTGACAAGTTGTCCGATGGATCGATATTTTTAAAAGTTACAGATGTTTGCATGAAAAAATCTCCTTTTCCTGTTCGCTATTTGACGAAGGTTGGATCAAAATTGCCTGCGTCTGCTGGAAGGCAAAACTTTCAGCATTTCCCGATATTTGGCCACAGTCCTTCGTGCTACTTTGATATTGGCGGCTTCTAATATTTCCGAAAGCTGCTGATCGCTGTATGGATTTTTTTGGTCTTCACCGCCAATGATTTGCTTGATCTGATTCAGCACACTGGCAGAGGCAATCGCTTCCCCGTGCATTCGGTTAATAGAGCTGTTAAAGAAAAATTTCAATTCAAAAATACCCTGTGGGGTGTGTGCATACTTATTGGTGGTCACCCGGCTGATGGTGGATTCATGCATGCCGATATCATCGGCGATGTCCCGGAGCACCATGGGCTTGAGATGTAAAATGCCTTTTTCGAAAAATTCCCGCTGATACCGCAAAATGCTTTCCATGACCTTATAAATCGTCTTCTGGCGCTGATGAATGCTGCGAATGAGCCAGGTTGCGGATCGCATTTTTTCCTGAACATAATCCCGTGTCTGATTCGATACGTTTTTTTTGTGCTGTATGGCATCCTTATAAAACGAATTGACCTTGAGTTTCGGCATGCCATCATCGTTCAGGACAACCACGAAATCATCATCCACTTTGTAAACATAAATATCCGGGGTAATGTACTGGGGGGACTCGGAGCTGAACAGACGCCCCGGTCTGGGTTCCAGACCCTTGATGATGTCAACGGCAGAGACGATGTCTTCAATGGAGAGCTTCAGGGCCTTGCTGATGGCTTTATAGTTTTTTCTCTCCAGATGGTTAAGATGGTTTGTAATAATATCAACAACCGGTGTTCCTTCCAGGTTGAGATGCCTGGCCTGAATCAGCAGGCATTCTCTGAGATCCCGCGAACACACGCCGATAGGATCAAATGTCTGCAGCATCTGTAGAACCTCGATAGCTTTTTCGGAAGAGGATCGGCTTGCAAGGACAAGTTCATCCAGGCTCAGTTCAAGATAACCGTCTGCGTTTAGGTTGCCGATGATCAGACTGCCAAGGTTTTCCACCTCCGTATCCGGAAATGTCATCAGCAATTGCCAGGAAAGATGGTCCTGCAGTGATTCTTTCTGGGCAATAAAGGATTCGTAATTGGGGGCGTCTTTTTTCTCGGTTTCTGCGGTGACTCTTCCCGATGAGCTGTATTCATTGATCAGACTGCTCCAATCCGTATCTTCAACGGTTTTAAGATCAGAAATTTCACCTGATATTGAGCCGATGTCTGCAGGAATGATTTCAGGGGTTTCTTCTGTCTGATCCGTTGTAGCGTCTTCCATCGTCTCTTCAAGAGCAGGGTTCTCCTGAAGCTCCTGATGAATGGTCTCTAAAAGCTCCAGCCGTGACAGCTGCAAAAGCTTAATGGCCAGTTGCAGCTGAGGGGTCATGATCAGCTGCTGGGACAATTTCAGTTGTTGGCGTAATTCAAGAGCCATCTGGTATCTGGTTATGGGTTAAGGGTTAAAGCGTAAATTCATTCCCCAGGTAAATGCGGCGGCAGACTTCACTGGATGCAATCTGTTGGGGAGTTCCGGATTCAATAATTTCTCCACTGCTTAAAATGAACGCTTCATCACAGACGCCTAGCGTCTCACGGACATTGTGGTCGGAGATCAGAACGCCGATTCCGAGTTCTTTTAAATGTTCAATGATGGCCATAATGTCTATGACTGCAAGCGGGTCAATGCCGGCAAAAGGCTCATCCAATAAAATGAAAGACGGATTGGTTGAAAGCGCGCGGGAAATTTCAAGCCGCCGTTTTTCTCCGCCGGAAAGCAATACGGCTTTCTGCTGCGATAGATGCCTTATTCCCAATTCATCTAAAAGCCTTTCCGCCCGGATTTCCTGTTCGGAATGAGAAATCGGCTGATGTTCCAGTATCGCCATCAGATTATCCCATACCGTAAGTTTTCGGAATATGGAAGTTTCCTGAGGAAGATACCCAATCCCTTTGCGGGCACGAATATGAATGGGAAAAGACGTTACATCTTCTTCATTGAGAAAGATTCGGCCGGAATCGGGTTTAAGCATTCCGACAGCCATATAGAAAGTCGTTGTTTTGCCGGCCCCATTCGGGCCAAGCAATCCCACCACTTGGCTGCTGGCGATATTCATGCTGACGGAATTGACAACCCGTTTCCCATCAAAGGTCTTAATCAGCTTCTTCAGTGACAATACGGCCATAGTTCAAATGATTTCAAGTAAAAGGTGTCAGGGTTTTTTTTCAAGTTCGCCGGAATAAAAAACCGCCTCAACCTGTTTTTCTTTGCTGCGCTCAACGACAACGCGGTCTTCATTTATATAAAAAGTAATTTTCTCTCCGGATACGTAGTTGTTGCCGCTGGTTACTTTGGAACCTGATCCGCTCAGGACGACCACTTTTGATGCCGGGGTATATTCGGCCATGCTGGTATAGGCTGTACGATTTTCAGAACGAATCACCACATTTCCGGAAGCGACTACTTTTTTGATGGATTCTTCGCTCGTATCTTTCTGCCCCTTATTTTCAGACGCTTTACTGTAATAGATTTTGAGCTTGTCTGATGTGATCAGGGTTGTCCCCTGTACGGCACTGACATTGCCGGTAAATTCCGCATAACTGGCTTCATTATAAGCCACAAGATTGTCTGATTTAATCTGAATACTGCTATTTTCATTGCCTTTATCAAATGCAGATACATTCCGGTTCGGTATCGACACCGCTATGAACAATATCAGGACTTTCAGGACAATCAACTGCCATTGACGGCGATTATTTAAACTAAATGGGATTTTCACGCAACAATACCTCAACATTTCGTTGAAACCAGGTCTGGTTGGCAGTTAAGTCATATTTCATGGAATCTGCTGTTAGATTGATGGCGTCTCCTATAATTTTTACGGGATTGGATGAAAAAAGCATCCGATGACCGTGATCATAATTCATTTGTTCGGTTTCAAGCGTGTAATTGGAATAGGTCAATACCACTTGGCCGGTGACTTCAATATCTTTGGTCTCGGTTTTTAAAATTCCCCGGTTTGCCGTCAACTGGACCTCTTTGCCGTTTTTTACAAAATAAACAATAGTGACATCTTCTAACATCAATTGTTTGCTTTCGTCAACAACATGGGCGGATCTGGCGTCCAAAATCCATTCCTTAATCCCATCCCGCGTGGAAACCTGATGAACATTGCCAATAGCCAGGCTGGCATTCTGCTGGATGGAAGTGATCAATTTAACGGGGTCTTGATTCAGATAGCGATTCTTTATGAAAATCCCTGCAATGATTCCTGTTGTGATTAAACAGAAAGCGACTAGGGTAATCATGATCTTTCTTCTTGAGTTAATCGTGCGATGGAATGCGATCATTTAGAAACGCCGTAATCCGTCATCATTACATGAACCGATTGATAACATCGTCCCACTGGTTTCTGGCCTTTAAAATCGTCTCGCAGATCTCTCTTACAGCTCCTTTTCCGCCGGGTGCACGGGTAACCATATCGGCATTCAAGCGGATCAGTTCGTGGGCATCGGCAACAGCTATGGAGACGCCGGATTTTTTCATTAATGGCAGATCCATAAGATCATCGCCGACATAAGCAATTTCATCCGCCAAAACACCGATTTCCTGATAAACAGCGTTCAGAACATCTGTTTTCGTTGAAAGTCCATCCAGAATCAGTGAAATTCCAAGGTTTTCGCACCGATGAAGGAGGGCTTTGGAACGCCTCCCCGTGGCAATTCCCACCTGAACGCCGGAAAACATCAACAGGCGGATACCTAAGCCGTCCTTGACATTGAACACCTTGATCTGTGAACCCGTATCATCGTATATGATGCTGCCATCCGTCAGAACACCATCGACATCCAGCAACAATAGTTTGATTTTTTTTAATTTATTTATCACAAGCTGATGATCCATCTGCATTCTATTCATCCGCGACGTTAACTTCAGCTACCACTCTGCGAATTGCTATAAGCCTGGAAATCAGGTCATAGAGGATCGTCAGGGGTAAGGAATTGGGGCCGTCACATCTGGCGCGATCGGGATCCGGATGAACTTCGATAAAAATTCCGTCGGCGCCTGCAGCAACGGCAGCTTTTGCCAGAAGGGGCGCAAATTCTCTCTGACCACCGGAGCTTTTTCCGCCGCCCGGAAGCTGAACGCTGTGCGTGGCGTCAAATATGACCGGAAAGCCCGTGCCCTGCATGATTTTAATGCTTCGAAAATCCACGACTAGATTTGAATATCCGAACATACTTCCGCGTTCTGTCAATAAAATCTGATGGTTTCCGGTCGATGTAATTTTATCAGCCACCTGAAACATATCCCAAGGTGACAGAAACTGGCCTTTTTTGATGTTAACTGGTTTTCCGGTTCGAGCAACTTCCAGAATCAGGTCGGTTTGTCTGCATAAAAAGGCAGGGATTTGAATGATATCAAGAACCTGAGCTGCGGATTCCACTTCCGATTGCGTATGGACATCCGACAGGATGGGAATGGACAATTCATTTTTGATGCTGGACAGGATTCGAAGGCCTTCAAGCATTCCCGGACCCCGGTAGGATTGCAGCGATGTCCGATTGGCC
>JAPLJE010000267.1 GCA_026388755.1 Deltaproteobacteria bacterium
AGCGGACATGGTGGCGCCTTCGGACATGATGGACGGCCGGGTGGCGGAAATCCGGGAAAGCCTGGATGAAAACGGATTTTCCCACGTGCCGATCATGTCCTATGCCGCCAAATACTGCTCGGGCTTTTACGGTCCGTTTCGCCAGGCAGCGGACTCCGCGCCCAAATTCGGAGACCGCAGGACCTATCAGATGGATCCGGCCAACGCGCTGGAAGCCATCCGGGAAGTGACGATGGACATCGAAGAAGGCGCGGACATCATTATGGTCAAGCCTGCCCTGGCTTATCTGGATGTCATCTGTCGGGTCCGTCAGGAATTTGATCTGCCGGTTGCCGCATACAACGTCAGCGGAGAATATGCCATGATCAAGGCAGCCGAACAGCTGGGATGGCTGGATGGAACACGGGTCATGATGGAATCCCTCACCGCCATCAAGCGGGCCGGCGCCGACATGATCCTGACGTATTTTGCCATGGACGCCGCCAAGGAGCTTCAATCCCGATGAAACACAGCCACTCCGAAACCAAGGGATCATCACTTCGCCTGGTTGCCTGGGAAATCACCCGCAATTGCAACCTGTCCTGCGTTCACTGCAGAGCCTCAGCCACGAATGGCCCTTATGAAGGCGAGCTGGATACCGCCGCCTGTTTCCGCCTCCTCGATCAAATCGCGGAAGTCGGCCCCGCCATTGTCATTCTGACCGGCGGAGAACCCCTGCTGCGGCCGGATATTTTTGAAGTTGCCGGCTATGGGACATCCAAAGGTCTGAAAATGGTCATGGCCCCCAACGGCACCCTCATCAGCAAAGAAAACGCCGAAAAAATGGCGGCATCCGGAATCAAACGGATCAGCATCAGCCTGGATGGGGCAACCCGGGAAAAACACGATCTGTTTAGAGGGGTTGAAGGCGCCTTTGATGGCGCGCTTCGCGGCATCGCCAATGCGAAAGCTGCAGGCATTGAATTTCAGATCAACACCACCATCACCCAGACCAATCTGGATGAAATCCCCAGAATCCAGGATCTTGCGATAGAGCTGGGGGCTGTGGCCCATCATATTTTCCTGCTGGTGCCGACCGGCCGGGGAAAATATATCGCCGATAAAGCCATCAATGCCGAAGAATATGAAGAAACCCTCAACTGGTTTTATGATCAGCGGGAGAATACGTCGCTTCAACTGAAAGCCACCTGCGCGCCGCACTATTACCGGATCCTTCGCCAGCGTGCTAAAAAAGACGGCAAGACCGTCACCTTTCAAACCCATGGCCTGGATGCGGTCACCCGCGGTTGCCTGGGCGGAACCGGATTCTGTTTCATCTCCCATACCGGCATTGTTCAGCCCTGCGGATTTCTGCAGCTCAATTGCGGCGATATCAAACAGACATCTTTTTCCACGATATGGAATTCTTCTGAAGTCTTTCTTTCTTTAAGAAATTATGATAATTTGAAAGGAAAATGCGGAAAGTGTGAATACCGAAAGGTTTGCGGTGGATGCCGGGCCAGAGCCTTTGAGGCAGCCGGGGATTACTTGGCGGAAGAACCCCTCTGTCTTTATCAGCCGCAGCCCATCCCTTGATGGAAAGGATAGCCAATGAAAATCAAATCCCTGATGATCACAAGTCCGGTTACCGTATCTGAAAATGCCTCGATTCAAAGGGCCATCGAGTTGATGAAGGAAAAAGGATTCCGTCATCTTCCCGTTGTATCCAAGGGAAAGAAACTGAAGGGATTTGTTACCCTGTCGGGTCTCAAGCAGGGATTGATTCCCGCCATGATTGGAGACCTGACCCTGTCGGATTTGATGATACTCGACCCCATCACGGTGGCACCGGATGATGATCTGGAAACTGCGGCCCGGCTGATTTATGAACACAAAATCAGCGGTATGCCGGTTGTCAAAAACGATAAGGTCGTTGGCATCATCACCGAATCGGACATTCTTCGGGCATTTATCGACATGATGGGGATTCTGACCGGCGGCTCCAGACTGGATGTGGCGGTCGGCGATCAGCCCGAAGCGTTCAATCAGGTGGTCGAAATCATTCGCAATCAAGACGGTGAAATTATCAATATCGGCATGACGGCCCAGCAATCCAGCCGCCGGGTTTATACCTTCCGCCTGTCTACCATGAAAACCGCAGCCATTGAAAAGGCGCTTACAAAGGCCGGGTTTCAAATCCTGAAAGACAAGGATTGATCCCAATTGACAGCTGCAAGATCTCACTGCAAGACCTATCGGGCTCAGCCCTTCAGATTCTAACGAATTTGAAGGGCTTTTTTATTTATACGATTTCATGTCAAATGCCCCCTTCACGAGGAGACATTCATGATTACAGCAATTGTTGAATTCAAACTCCCACAAGCGATCACAAATCTGCAGGCCCGGGAGATTTTTTTGAGCACAGCGCCCAAATACCAAGGCATGCCCGGGTTAATTCGAAAGTACTACTTTCTTACCCCGGACGGCGCTACAGCCGGTGGCATCTATCTATGGCGATCCCGCGAAGATGCGGATCGTCTGTACACCGGGGAATGGAAAGCGTTTGTGCGCGAGAAATATGGCTCCGACCCCATAGTGAATTACCTTGAGACTCCTGTTGTTGTGGACAACGTGTCGAATGAAATCATTTCGAACCCATAAATTTTTCGCTTCAAAGGAAAATGTCGGGTATGAATGAGATCGAGATCCGCAAAGGCTATGTTCCCGGTGCAATCGGCCGTGTTGTTGAGCTGCATGGCACGTATTATCATGCCCATTGGGGGTTTGGCGCATTTTTCGAAGCCAAAGTGGCAGGCGGACTTGCGGAGTTCATTAATCGCTATGACGATCAACGTGATGGTTTATGGACTGCAACGGTCAACGGTCGCGTCGAAGGAAGCATTGCCATCGACGGGGCTCACGTGACACCAGAGGGGGCGCATCTCAGATGGTTCATCATTTCCGATGCGCTCCGTGGACAAGGGGTGGGCAATCAACTCATTGACGCCGCCATAGACTTCTGTCGCAATAAAAAATACCCGCGTGTTTATCTCTGGACCTTTGAGGGTCTACACGCAGCACGACATCTCTATGAACAGGCAGGGTTTGTGCTCGTTGAACAACATCGCGGCGCCCAGTGGGGGACAGAAGTCGAGGAGCAGCGGTTCGAACTCTACCTCACATAGCAATTCCAATCTTGAAGAATGATGGCGGTGAAAAAACAGCCAAACTGAAAGATAATTATGCAAGATAATCGATACACAATCAGAACGATGACCCGGCAGGAAGTCGATATTGCAATTGACTGGGCTGCTGTAGAAGGATGGAACCCCGGGTTGTACGATGCGGATTGTTTCTACGCTGCTGATCCAAACGGTTTTCTTATCGGATTGCTTGGGGATGAACCTATTGCAACAGTTTCAGTCGTGAAATATGGCGCTTCCTTTGGTTTCCTTGGTTTTTACATTGTCAAACCGGAGTATAGAGGTAAGGGCTACGGCATTCAGATATGGAACGCCGGTCTTGCGTACCTGAGAGGTCGCACTATCGGTCTTGATGGGGTCATCACTCAACAGAGCAACTACAAGAAGTCCGGTTTTTCATTGGCTTATAGAAATATCCGATATCAGGGAACCGGTGGCGGGGATTTTCCAACTGACCCTGGAATTGTCCAGTTGTCCACAATCCCATTTGATGAGATTTGCGAATACGATAAGCCGTTTTTCCCTGACAATCGCATTCAATTCCTGAAGCGCTGGATTGATCAACCCCAAAGTACGGCAATAGGGATCCTGCGAAACTACTCGCTGGCAGGTTACGGGGTCCTGCGCATGTGTCGCTCTGGATATAAGGTAGG
>JAPLJE010000084.1 GCA_026388755.1 Deltaproteobacteria bacterium
CAGACGGTTTAAAAGCCGAAGCATTAGAACCGACCACCTCGACTTTTGTAACCATCAGTTTTGCGGTCCCCTTGTTTGTGACTTTAAGGGTCTTTGTCACCGAATGTTGCACTTCAGCACTGCCCAAATCCAGAGAGCTTGCTGTCGATATATCCGCCACACCCGATGATACAGTAATGGTAACAGTGGCAGATCGGCTTGTGGAAACATTTCCCGCGGCATCCTTTGCCCAGGCATACAGCGTTCTGGCGCCTGCCGATGCGAAGGTATAATTCGCCGGTTTGGTCGATGTCCATCCAGCTGCCGTTGCAGAAGGTTTCGTCGCGGATTCGGTCAGTAAATAGCCGGTAACACCGACATTATCCGTAGCAGTCAATGACGTTATCGCTATCGAAAGCGAGTTTGCTGTTGACGGAATGGCAAATACCGTAATACTGGGGGCTATGGTGTCCGTGCTGCCAGTCTTCTGATATTCTGAATACGTATAGCTCTTGGTATAAAATGGGGAGAACATATCCGGAAATCCGCTTTCGGTGCATCCCTGACACATCGCATTGGCTCCGATACACCAGTTGGTACCGCTGTTCCATTTTCGGACCGGGCAGTCCGCCTGGGTCCTTGGCCCCTTGCAGCCAAGCTGCCTGAGACAGAGCCCATCCACTCCAAAAGTACTGGCCTTCTCTGAATCTTGTCGGGGGCATTGCTCATGAACGTTGACATTTTCCGAGCCGAAAAGCGTGGCCGGTCTTCCATAGGAATCCAGAGACACGGTGGCTCCGGACAGAAGCTGGGCTACCGTCCAGACGATCCAGTCCGGATGGGTGGGACACCCCGGAATATTGATGGTGGATCTGCCGGATGCATCACGGACGCTCATGATTCCGGTGGGATTCGGGTTGCCGGCGGGGACGCCGCAGAAACTGGCACAGGTACCAATGCACAACACAGCCTTGGCTTTTGGTGCAAGGGTTCGCACTGCCTCCAGGGCCGTAACTTCTTTTCCGTTTTCCGTCCAGACCATGCAGGTGCTTCCTCCGAATGCCGTAGGAATGCCTCCATCCACGGCAAGGATAAAATCGCCTGTTGTGGCCTGGTTCAGGGTTTCCACCGCCAGATCACCGGCCGCCCCCATCAGATTCGGATGAAAGGTCAGATCGATGGTGTTGACCAGCAGGTCGGCAATATCGGTCGGATGCTGGCTACTGAACAGGTTGGCCAGGGAGACCGTGCACCCGGTGCAGTTGGCGCCGTTCAGCCAGACGACAGTGGGAAGCGTTCCCGCCGCAAACGCCTTCTCCAGTTTTCCCAGTGCCGACAGGGGAAGCCCCAGAGCGGCCGCTGAACCGATACAATATTTTAAAAATTCCCTTCGTCCAATTCGCATGAATTACCTCCATTCGTTTGGGGTATAGGCGACGGTAAAAACGCCGACACCGTATATTATTTAAATAAATCCATCCAATTGATTATCATTATTATATAGGTTAAACAAAATACGTGCCACTAAATTAAGTTTTAGAAAAAACAGGTAAATAAAGGTGTGGAATTATCAAGAGACGCTGAGGAAATACATGTCATTTCCTCAGGTTGACAGGAAACAGATTTTATCAGATAAATAAATTATTTTTAAATATGATGACAATTGATATTGTTTTGAACAACAAAGACTTTAGTATATTGCAATAATGACATCATGATTGACAATCGGCTGCCTGGATCATGTCCATTCATTTTTAAATAACATTTTTATATCATAGCTATTTTTTGCAAAACAACGGCCAATACACCAATTGATCGCATGATTAATCACATGATTAATCATAAATAAGGCATACTACCGGTGAAATGCAGTCCACAGGCATGTAGAGGGCCTGAGTGCTTAATACGTATTGCAAGATTCGAACCGAATTCGCGGTATAAAATCCGTAACGGTATTGAAGGTTTTCAGGATCGCTGCTATGAGTTTTCCATTTTCAGATCACAAAGCCGAAGAAGCAGATTCCCCACAATTGCGCGGCGGTAGTCCGCTGTAGCCCGGATGTCCGTAATGGGGCAAACCGCTTTTTGAACAATGGCGGCAGCTTCGGTTAATCGGTCCATGGAAAGCGGCAGGCCGATAAGCCTTTCCGCAGCCTCGGTGCAGGTGATGACCGTCGGTCCCACGCTGCCCCATGCCAGAGAAGCGGCCATGACGATGCCACCATCCGACAACCGGAGAATGGCCGCCATGCTGGCCAGAGAGCAGGCCAGTGCGTTCCGGCGACCGACCTTCTCGAAATGCTGGATGGCTTCCGGATGTGGTTTTTCAACGTGAATCGCCGATAGAATCTCACCGGTTTCAAGAAGCGTCTGGCCGGGCCCCTGGATAAATTGGCTGATGGGAAGGCTCCGTACCCCGGCCTCGGACGCCAGCTCAACCCGGGCGTTCAGTACGTAAAGCGGCGCAAGCGTGTCTCCGGCAGGAGATGCCGTGCAGATGTTTCCGCCGATGGTTCCCATGTTTCGGATCAAAGGAGAGCCCAGACAGGCAATCGCTTTGGCAAGAACCGGAAGATGGCTTGTAATTGCAGGTTCCTGCAGCAGTTGGCTGAAAGGCGTAGCAGCACGAATGGCCACCCGGTCCCCGTGGTCCACAACTCCTTTCAGCGCCTCTATTCTTTCCAGACAGATCAGGTCTTTCGGCGGGATCGATCCGCTTCTGATTTTTACCAGAAGATCGGTGCCGCCGGCGTAGAGCGCCGCATCCGGCAAATCGCGCATCATGGCCCAGAGATCATTCAACGATCGGGGCAGCAGGACCTGCTTCATGGCTTGCTCTCTTTAACCATGGCTCTGGCGGCGGTTTCCACGGCATCCACGATTTTCACGTAACCGGTACACCGGCAGAGATTGCCGCTGAGCGCATGGCGAATCCGGTTCCGGTCGGGCTCCGGATGACGGCTGAGCAGATGAACGGCTGAAAGCACCATTCCGGGCGTACAGAATCCGCATTGCACGGCCCCCAGTTCCACAAAGGCATCCTGAACCGGGTGAAGCGCTTCGGACTCCCCGATTCCCTCGATCGTGGTAATCGTTTTATCCTGAAGCTGGGCAGCCAGCATCAGGCAGGACAGGCGGGGTTCGCCGTCCACCAGAATCGTGCAAGCCCCGCACTCTCCGGCGCCGCAACCTTCCTTGGTTCCGGTCAGTCCCAGGTCTTCGCGAAGTATATCCACCACCCGCCGATCCGAAGGCCCATGAATCTCCGTATTCTTCCCGTTGATGTTGCAGATAATGCTCACGGTTTCCTCCCAACACTCTTGTTCACATCCAGCGCCTCCAGTATCCGCTCGGCTGTGACCGGGGATCGGTTGATCCACATCCCCACCGCATCCAGAACCGCGCCCGCAACCACCGGCAGCGGTCCGTTCATGCCGACCTCACCCATGCCTTTCATGCCAAAAGGGCCGGTTGATTCAACGGTCTCAACGGTCAGCGATGCGACATCCGGAACGTCCAGTGCCGTTGGAATA
>JAPLJE010000599.1 GCA_026388755.1 Deltaproteobacteria bacterium
TGGCCTGGTCGGTGCTGTTCGGTGTTTTTTTTGGGGCGATGGCCGCCATTTACAGCGGCAAATGGCAGGATTACACCGCCATGATTGTCTCGGTTTCCGGCATCTCCATCCCCCAGTTCTGGCTGGGGCTCCTGTTGATCCAGTTTTTTTCCGTGTATCTGGGCTGGCTTCCGGTTACCGGATACACCGGAAAAATATCGGAGCTGGTGCTGCCGTCCATTACCCTTGGCGCCACCGTGGCCGCCATCATGGCCCGGTTTACCCTGTCGGCTTTTTTGGATGTGCTGGATGAGGAATACATCAGCACGGCCCGGGCCAAGGGGGTGAGCGAGCATCTGGTGATGTGGAAGCATGCCTTTCGAAACGCCCTGATTCCGGTGGTCACCATGATCGGTCTTCAGTTCGGGTTTCTTCTGGGCGGCTCCGTGGTGGTGGAGATGGTCTTTGCCTGGCCGGGCATGGGCCGGTTCATGATCGAAGCGGTTGCCGTGCGGGACTATCCCGTGCTGCAGGCTCTGCTGCTGCTCTATTCCTTTCATTTTGTGTTTATCAGTCTTCTGGTGGATATGGTGTATGCCTTGATCAATCCGGAAATACGGTATGAGTAAAACGGGTAATAGGTTATGGGCTGAACATCTGAGAAAGCAGGCATGACAGAAATCAAAATGACCCCTTTCGGGATATTTTTTCATAAATTCAGGCAGCGGAAAACCGCGATGGTTGCTGGGGTGTTTATTGTGATCCTGGTGCTGGTGGCGGTTTTTGCGCCGGTCATCGCGCCATATAGCCCGTCTGTACGGCAGGGATATCCTCAGCCGGATCATTTACGGCGCCCGAATTTCTCTTGCCGTGGGATTTACATCGGTGTTGATCGGAGCCCTTGCCGGCGTGACCCTGGGGCTTATCAGCGGCTTTTTCGGCGGCTTTCTGGATGGCTTGATCATGCGGACATCGGATGTCCTGTTCGCCTTTCCCGGCATTCTGCTGGCCATCGCCATTGTCGCCATCCTGGGCCCCGGGCTCGTGAATGTGGTGGTGGCCGTATCCGTATTCAGCATGCCCACCTTTGCCCGCATCGTGCGTGGCAACACCCTGGCCCTCAAGGAAAGCCTCTATGTCCGGGCCGCCAGAAGCATCGGCGCTTCCAAAAAAAGAATCATGTTCGTGCATATCATGCCCGGCACCCTCAGCAGCGTGATTATCTATTTTACGCTTCGCATCGGCACATCCATCATCACAGCGGCAAGCCTGAGTTTTCTGGGGCTGGGCGCCCAGCCGCCGACACCGGAATGGGGCGCCATGCTGGCGGAAAGCCGGGATTACATCGGGGTGGCGGATCATATGACCATTTTTCCCGGCATTGCCATCTTCCTGACCGTATTGTTTTTCAATCTTTTTGGGGACGGCCTGCGAGCCGCGTTGGATCCCAGGCTGAAATAGACGCCGATGAAACCTCACATTGCCGTCGTGGCGCACACCGAAATCAATCGCTTCGGCATTTTGTCCAATAACATCTCGGTAACCTATAC
This sequence comes from Deltaproteobacteria bacterium, assembly GCA_026388755.1. GTDB lineage: Bacteria > Desulfobacterota > Desulfobacteria > Desulfobacterales > Desulfatirhabdiaceae > RAAP-1. The sequence continues at coordinate 1,530 of JAPLJE010000599.1, forward strand.
CGAGGCCGTGGAAAGGGCCGGCGGCCTGGCGATGATTCTTCCCTTTACGCAAAAACAGGAGTTAATCCCCCTGTTGATCGAAAAGGCCGACGGATTTCTTTTCACGGGCGGCATGGATGTCGATCCCGCGTTCTATGGCGAAAAGGGGATTAGCGCACTGGGACCAGCTGATCCTGAACTGGACCGGTTTCAGATGGCCGTATTGCATGAAGTCATGGCTTGCCGGAAGCCGGTGCTGGGCATCTGCCGGGGAATCCAGCTGATCAATGTGGCCCTGGGCGGCTCTCTTTTTCAGGACATCCCTTCCCAGTTTTCAGCACCGGTTTTGAAACACATGCAGGATACGCTTTCCTATGGCGTGGATCATCCGGTGACCATCGAACCCGGCTCCAGGCTGTTTGAACTGTTCGGTCCCAAGATCATGGTCAACAGTCGCCATCATCAGTCCATCAATGCCCCCGGCAAGGATTTGATCGTTACCGCCAGGGCGCCGGACGGAGTAATCGAGGCGGTCCAACACCAAACCCTGCCCATGGACCTGGTGCAATGGCACCCGGAGCTCATGCTGCGGAAAAACGATGACATGCTCTGCCTTTTCGAATCATTTATCAAACGCTGTCATTAATGGCTTCGATAGATTTCTCGATTATTGTACCGGTGATCCACCATGTAAAGCAACGTTGCTTTTTCCTTGAGCGCGGATTTCAGCTCTCCCAGTTTTAAACGATCCATGCCGTACATACGGATATAGACATTGCGGTATCCTTCGGGCGCTTTCTCGTAGGATGTCAGAATACTGGCGATTCTTCCCCCGAACCCACGGATGATCTGTGCGACTTCCAGGATGGAACCCTGCCGGTCTTTCAGGCAAAAAGCAAACTGAATGCCCTTTTTCCCGATACCCGTCAGGGAAACAATCACCTTGAACAGATCGGTATGAGTGATGACCCCGACGACGCTGCCGTCGTTATCCACAACCGGGACACCGGATATCTTGTTGGTCAGCAATATTTCAGCGGTTTCTTCTATCGTGAAATCCGGCGGAACCGAAATCGGATTCGACGACATGATGTCCTTGATTTGAATGGTTGAGAGCAGATAAAGAAGTTCATGAATTTCCAGGGTTGTGGCATCGGACGGAGATGCTTTTTTCAGATCCCTGTCTGTTATGACGCCCACAAGGCGTTTTTTGTCCATCACCGGCAGCATGGAAATCCGATGCGTTTTCATCAGATTCATGGCTTCCTGCATGGAGCTGTTTTTTTCTATCGTAATGGCTGGTTTGTTCATCCAGTTTTTTACAAGCATGGAAACGACCTCCAGAGAGATTGGTGTATTTTAAAGGCAAAATTCGAAATCCGAAACAAATCCAAAATTCCAATGTCAGACTAAATCCCCAGATACGCCTTCTTGATGTGGTCGTTGTTCAGCAGGGCCTCGCCCTTGTCCTTGAGTACGACCCGGCCCGTTTCGAGCACGTAACCGCGGTTTGCGATCCTGAGTGACTGGAAAACATTCTGCTCGACCAGCAGAATCGTGACACCCTGCCTGCTGATCTCGGAAATGATTGCGAAAATGGACTTTACCAGAAGGGGCGAAAGCCCGAGCGATGGCTCATCGAGCAGCAACAGTTTGGGATCCGCCATAAGGCCGCG
>JAPLJE010000731.1 GCA_026388755.1 Deltaproteobacteria bacterium
CGATTATGTCGAAGACAAGGCCGAATTTGAAGAAATGCTGCGAACCATGGACATGCCGGCCTCGGCCGTGAAAAATCCCACCTGCATCGGCAGGCTTTCACGCCGGGAACCCCTCGCGGTTGGCGACCTCAAATTCCTTCGTTCGATATCAAAAAAACCGGTCAAAATCACCCTGCCCGGGCCGTATCTGCTTACCCGTTCCATGTGGGTCGGAGCCCTGACAGGCAAGGTCTACCGCAATCACAAGAAACTGGCGGATGATATCGTCAAAATCCTGCGGGAAGAGCTGATCGATCTGCGTGACGCGGGCTGCGACTTTGTCCAGTTCGACGAACCGGTTCTCACCGAAATCGTCATGTCGGAGAACTGCCAGCGGCGAACCTTCATGTGAGCCACCCTGGCAACCCGCCGTGACGCGGGAAAGGAACTGGAATTTGCGGCGGAACTGATCAACCGGATCACCGCCGGCATCGAGGGCGTCCGGACAGGGATTCATATCTGCCGGGGCAACTGGAGTAAACAGGAGGAGGTGCTCCTACAAGGGGATTATGCCAAACTCATCCCCGCCTTAAAACCCATGAAGATTGATCAGTTTGTTCTGGAATACGCCACCCCAAGAGCCGGCGATATTGAAGTGGTGGGATCGGTTCTTTCGGACCGGGAACTGGGACTGGGGGTGGTCAATCCACGGACGGATCGGGTTGAGACTCCGGAAGAAATCGTGCACAAGGCCACAAGAGCGCTTGATTTTTACAGGCCGGAACAGCTTTTTCTCAATACCGACTGCGGTTTCGGCTGTTTCGCCAGTCGATCCGTTAACGTCGAGGACATTGCTTTCAAAAAACTCTGCAGCATCGTAGCAGCGGCCGAGATGCTGCGTAAAAGATAAGGTATTCCGCGTTTCAAAAAGACAAATATGATCCTGACCCCTTCCTACTTGATAGAAATCTTGTATCTCGAACTCGGAACAAACCGAATCAAATGAAAGCAGTGTGGCTTATAAGAAACAGAAAGGGTCTTTTTGTTCAAAAATGTTCAGGCCATGGCTGTGTGCACAAGCCAGACAGCCCCCGCATACCGGACGGAGCGAACATGGCAGGCATTCGGCGCATCCGGATCGATATTGGCGCGCAATGTCTGAATCATAGATTTCTTCCATACTTTGCGAAAGTACACTGCCGATAGCGGATGGAAATTTCCTGCAGGCGTGAACCTCGCCGTCCGGAAGCAGGGATAGAAAATTGAAAGCCGCACCGCACCCGAATCCGGTACATCCACCGAAAAGTGCAACCCCTTTGTGGTGCAAGAGGACATTGATGAGGTTGTCTTTCAAACCAAGGACGGGGTTCTCTTTCGAGGCAGCCAGGTAGTTTTCAAGAAAAGTAACATAGTCTTCCTTTGCCGGAAGCTCAAGGGACGCCCCTTCTCCCACCCGCGCCAGACGATTGAAGTAAAATGCATCCGCCCTGCCTCGCAGCCTTTCTCCCAGGGGAATAACCTGGCCAAGGTTATCTCGTGTCAAGGTGAGCATCACCATTGAATAGATATCGAGATCCCGGAGCAGATCAAGGAAATTCATCACCCTTTCAAAATGACCTCTTCCCCGGATAAAATCATTGTATTCGGGCAAACCTTCCAGGCTCACCTGAAAAAAACTGGGCCGCTGGATGGAAATCAACGCCTCAAGCCGCTCCCTCGGCGCTGGGTTGCCGAGAATGGCCAATGTAAAACCAAGATTCGCTGCAGCCTGGTATATGGCGGAAAAATCGGGATGCAGCAGCGGATTTCCACCGGTAAAGGAAATCTGTCCCTTTACATGCTTTCTGGTGCAGAAACCGTCCAGATCATCGAGAATCCTCAGTGCCTCATCAAGTATGAGTACGGATCGGTTGCTGCGGTCGTAGCAATGCCTGCAATGAAGGTCGCAGGCCTGCGTGACATGCCATTGCAGTGTAAATGCCGGGGATGTCAGATACTGCCTGCCGTTGCAGGCAGGCGACTCAATGATGGGAAAATCCCGCTGAATGCTGGACGCTGGAGCAACAAGGATCCCTTTTTCAACGGCGCGCTCAATGGCCGCATCCACAGCAGCGAACGGCAAATCGCCGATCCGCGCCACTTCCTTGCGTTCGATCTTCTCGAAGATCATTTTGAGCATCAAAAGATCCTCGGCAGAGGCAGCCTTAGCATGAACCTTGCCATCTTCGGGATGCTTCCATATCATAACGAATTCGCTTCCCGGCTCCGGAACATCCAAACCCGATGAGTTCAAACAGTCCGTCAGCTTCTTCCAGCAAAGATCCAGCAAATCCAGGGAAGGGTTAAGGATCATCTCATTCAAATGACCCGGAATGACGATCTCCTGTTCTTGAATCTTCAAAATGCGCCACTCCAGACGAGCAAGCTCAGGAACATATCCGGGGGCGCCGACATTGTTGGAATGGAACAGAATTCTATCCAGAAAATGTTCCGGATTTTCATCATCCCGGCACTCGAATATAATTCTGAGCCAGGTGTCGGCATCCAGAAAAGACCGGCTTCCGGTGAAATTCTTTTCGATGTCAGTCCGGTTCATAGGCGTATTGTCGGGAAAAGGATGGCGGTTATCCGTTATTTTCGAAACTCAAAGCGACGAGAACCAGCGACCTGTGTTGATCGCTTCGCGTTCTTCAATGGTCAAAATAGGATCATCCATCTCGGTTTTATTCCTTGTAGTTGGGTTTTGTTTTGTCAAAAAAAGCTTGAATACCGATGCCCGGAAAGCTCTATGGATCATCGGTTTTTACGATAGTGCAACCTGCACTATTTTACTGCTTTTTGGCGCCACCTCAGCCACTGCCCGGCTGAGGTGCTGGGGTCTGTTCGGTGCTACCTGCACCCTTCTTTGATCCGGATCAGCCGCTACAGCCGCTCTGGGTACTACCTGCACCCGATTTGGATCCGGATCAGCCACTTGTGGACTGCTTACCACATCCCGTCATAAGTGCCGCACCCGAAACAAGGCTTGAAATGCAGAGCCCTGCAAGGAGCTGTTTCAAGTGATTCTTGTCCATATTGCCCTCCATATAAGTCAAGCCATCCTTTGCCCGATTTTTACTGTAATGAATGTTGGCAAGCGGGTCAAGGAAATATCATTCAAAAACAGAATCATGATTGCTGATGTATTGGATATTTGCATAACTGGTCTTTAACAGCGCAAAATTTATTTTTGTTCAATATCAAGAAATATGCCAATGGGTTAGATGCGGGATATGTGTTTTATCTTCTACTTTTTGCCAACAAAATCTGGATAAAGTTTCTTAAGGCATTCTGGGCAAATAGAATGAGAAAATTCTGCTTCTGATCGATCACGGACATAAGCTTCAACTTGGTGCCAATACCCCTTGTCATCACGAACCCTTTTACATGCA
>JAPLJE010000159.1 GCA_026388755.1 Deltaproteobacteria bacterium
GAATAAATCAGGTTGTGGGAGAGGGTTTTCCACGCATAACGGGCGCCTCTGTCATCGCCGTACAGCACTGCTTTCATTTTATCGGCAAGGGTACCTGCTTTCTTGGCTTCGGCCAGACAGGGGAAGTCCGCGGGAGCATATTCCACATATTCCAACGTGGCGGGATCAATGACTTTTCGAATTTTTTTCCATTCGGGGGTCAGCTCGGTTTTATAAAATCCGCCCTGGGTTTTGTTTCCCAGCAACTTCTTTTCGATCATTTTTTTGACAAAATCCGGGATCACAAAGCTGTCTCTGGCTTCATCATTTACAACCAGGTTGTAGGTATTGCCGGCGACATGTCCCATGGTATCAAGACCCACCAGATCGGTGGTTTTGAACATGGCGGTTTTGGGGCGACCAAGAACAGGGCCGAACAGGGCATCCACTTCGGGAATGCTGACGCCGTCTTCCACCATAAGCTGCATGGCCTTGACAATACCCTGAACACCGATCCGGTTGGCGACAAAATTGGGGGTATCCTTGGCCCATACAATGCCTTTTCCCAAAATCCGTTCCCCATAATCGGCCATAAAGGAAAGGACTTCCGGAAGGGTTTCTTCGCCGGGAATGATTTCCAGAAGCTTCATGTACCGAACCGGGTTAAAGAAGTGTGTTCCCAGAAAATGCTGACGAAAATCCTGACTCAGTCCTTCGGACATGGCTTTCAGCGGAATTCCGGAGGTGTTTGAGGAAATGATGCTTCCTTTTTTTCGGACCGGTTCGATGCGTTTGAAAAGTTCCTGTTTGATTTTCAGATTTTCAACCACAACCTCGACGATCCAGTCGCAGTCTGAAAGCTTGTGAAAATCATCTTCCATGTTTCCGATGGTGATCAGATCGGCGTCTTTTCGCTGCATGAGAAGAGCCGGCCGGGACATCAGAACCGTATCCATCCCTGCCTTGACGATCCGGTTTCTGGCAGTCGGGTTATTTTTCTCGGGTTCCTTTAAGTCGAAAGGAACAATGTCCAGCAAAAGCGTTTTAACGCCCGCGCTGGCAAGAAGTGCGGCAATTCCGCCGCCCATGACGCCTGAGCCAATAACTGCAGCCGTCCTGATTTTTCTGCTCATAATAGCCTCCTGAATGGTTGATTTCATACCCCTGTTATATGGAAACGCTGAATGAATAAGACCCGATTCCGACTGAATATGAATGAATATTCATTCATTTATCAGAGGATAACTTGAGATGTCAAGAAAAACATTAGCGGAGATGTGATGAGAAAGAATATTATGTGAATACAAGTTGATAAAGAAGGTTAATGGGAAAGGCAATCCAGGGAAACCCAGAGAATGAAAAAAAAGATATGGGGATTTAATTAAGTGAATTGCAATTCATTGTGTTCAGCCGTAGAACTTCACTCATTTTTTTGGACAGTAGTACGAGGTTGAAGGGCTTCTGGATGAACCCGTTGCAGCCGCGTTTCAGGATATCGGATGCTTGGCCGTCAACCGCATAGCCGCTGGACAGAAGAACTGTAAGGTTCGGATGCATCGACTTGAGTTTATCAAAGGTTTCGCTGCCACCCATAACTGGCATGATCATATCCAGGATCACCAGAACAATGTGATTCCGGTGGCGTTCAAAGAGCTTAATGGCTTCCTTGCCATTTGGCGCTTTCAGGACCTGATAGCCAAGCTTTTCCAGCATCTGGCCGCCGACGTCAAGAATCATCTGCTCATCATCTACCAGCAGAACCGTTCCGGAGCCTTTAACGACAGGTTCGCAAATATCTTTTTCGATGGAGGTCGATTTTTTAGATGCTGGAAGGTAAACCGTAAATGAGGTTCCCCTGCCTTTTTCGCTGTAGATATTGATAAAACCTCCGTGATTCTTGATGATCCCATAAGCAGAGGCCAGTCCCAGTCCGGTTCCCCTGCCTTTTTCCTTGGTAGTAAAAAACGGCTCGAATACTCTTTTCTGGGTATTGGGATCCATCCCCATGCCGGTGTCGGTTATGGAAATTCTGACATAATTCCCCGGAATAACGGAAAAAGCCTGGAGATAACTGTCGTCGAGTGTGTCATTGGCGGTTTGAAGGTGAAGATTCCCGCCTGCGGGCATGGCCTGCCAGGCATTGACATAGAAATTCAGCAGGACCTGCTCAATCTGTCCGCGATCCACATCAACAGTCCAGATGTCTTTATGGAGGCTTAAACTGATGGTAATTTCTTTTTTCGTGCGGCCAAACATATCCGAAGTGTGTTGAATCAGCTCGTTCAGATTGGTTGGCCTGACCTCGAATTTTCCCCCTCTGGCAAAGCCCAGGAGCTGCCGGGTGAGGTCTGCGCCGCTTTGAACATATTTTTCGATGTTTTTCAGTCGATCATAGCCGGGATGAGAAGGATCCATATTCATCAGCGTCAGGGTGGCATTTCCGAGAATGCCCATGAGCAGGTTGTTAAAGTCATGAGCAATGCCGCCTGCAAGCGTGCCGACGGCTTCCATTTTATGCGCCTGCTGGAGCTGGTTTTCCAGTTTTTTCCGGTCTTGTTCGGCCCGCTTTTTATCGGTAATATCCTTGATGGTTCCGAGGCTGGCGATTTTTCCTTGAAAGCTAAAGGTTCCGATGTTCATGTTGACTGTCAGTCGGGTGGATCCATCCTTGTGAAGAATGTCAAACTCATATTCGCTTTCTACTGTTTCACCGGCCAGTCGTCTTTGGTAGCGGCCTGCCGTGAGCTGGCGGTATTCAGGAGCAATAAGCGTCAAGAAATCCAGATCCGTCATCTCTTCGACTGAATATCCTATCATGCGCGCCAGGGCGTCATTGACAAAACGAAGTTTATTGTCCTGAAGGATAAAGACGCCATCCTGGATGTTGTTCACCAGCGCCCTGTATTTTTCTTCGGAAGATTTGACCAGAACCTCAGCTGTTTTTCGCTCGGTAATGTCGTTGATAAAGCCTTCCAGAGCCAGTATTTCGTCTTCATCCGAGTAGACGCCGATTCCCTGCTCCCAGACCCATTTTTGATTGCCAATAGCATCCTCAATCCGGTACTGCAACTGATAGGGACGATGCTGAGAAACGGCTTTCTGAACCTGTTCCCAGGCCATTTCCTGGTCATTTGAGTGAATAAGATCATTGTAAGATCGAATGCGTTTGCCAATCAGATCCTGAGGTGCATATCCGGTTAAACTCATGCATCCATCGCTGACAAAAGTCATGGTTCTGTTGCGGTCGTTCCGGCATCGATACACCATACCCGGAAGATTTTTCATAAGAGTTGATATCAGCCGTTCGCTTTCCTGAGCCTCTTCTTCGGCTTTTTTCCGGTCAGCGATTTGCCGGGATACGTTTTGAATCATTTCGTTGGTGACAAGCTTTAAGGACTCCAGAAGCTCTACAGGCGATGTTCCCATAACCTTTGCCGAAAGATCACCTAACGACACTCGATGCAGTACGTCAAAATGTTCTGCCAGGCCAATGGCAAACTCATGGGAGAGATCAACGATTTCGCCAAGGTTTGTGGCGGTAAGATTTACCAGTTTTTTAAGGTGAGTGACAATTTCAAGTCCGGAATCTTCGGATATCCGGACAGTCGGGTCCCCGGATGCAATTTTTTTCAGAGCCTCAAAAACCTCGGACAATCCGATGGCCAACTCAACGCCGTTATGCTCCTGATGGTGATTCTTATCGAAAGCCATCTTGACAGTTTCCGCGTGGAGACCGATCAGCTGGGTGATCATGTCTTCCAGAATCTCCAGGGTCTTGTTTTGCTTGAAAAGGGAACAATTCAGACATCTTTTCATCTTTTCCGGAAAGCTGTCCAGCAGTTCCCCCTGACAGTTCAGGGATGGGACGGTCCAGCAGGCGGTTTCGTTAAGCAATCTTACCGGGCAGTTTTTCTGGTTGCATCCAAATTGTTCCCAGCAGGGGGGATGAGCGGTCACGTATCTGATCCTTCTGAAAGTCTTGTATAGGTCCGAAAATGGGATAAAAGCCGTTCCTGTATTTGTCACCGAAACAAGCAGTGCGATATTTCCGGTATCGGGAGTACCTTGATCGTTCGGTCAGAACTGAATCTGGATTTTTTTTGCAATTTCGCCATCTTCCTTTACCGAAAGCATCACTTTTCCCAGGCGCTGGCACCATGCCCGAATGTCTCTTTCAAATGTCGGGCAGTCCCCCAGTACTTCCAAAATGTCGCCAGGTCTCATGCTGGGTGCTTTTACGGCAATTTTCAAAACAGGCTGAGGACATTTTACCCCGAGCGTATCAAGAACTACAAGTGACATTCGGTTGGTCTCCCATTGTGCGGATTGTTCATTATCCGTGTGAACAATATCAGAAAATAAAAACTCTATTTGTTATTGTAGCATGGCGGTTATGGAAATAGAAATCGTTTTCTTCCGTATTCAGTGCGTTGCGCAGGCCAGGCAGGGGTCGTCGGCCCGGTAAGACATTTCAATCTGGTTCGTTATCCGCTATGAAATCTGTCCGTCCGAGATCAGCCGCGAGGCGATCTGATATACTGAGCGGCAAATGGCGGCCGCATTATGCTGCGTGGCAACCACAAGATTGAGTTTTAGAATTATCGCCTGTGAGTTTGCCTGATAGGTATGAAACAAGGTTCCCCTGGGTGCTTTGCAGGCCCCAATACCCGATCGCTCTGTTAGCAGTGGTTTCGGCAGGTTTTGAACTTCCGCGCAAAGAATATTCAAATCTCTGGCGAGCTCAGCGGTCCGCTCGGCGGCAAAAAGCACTTCGATCAATCTGGCCCAGTGGTAGGCCATAGTGTGATGAACGGGCTTATTACCAAAATAATTCATCATCTTTTCGTATTCGGCATTGGCCAGGGGGGTGGAAATGCCAGATGCGACATTCAGCCTGGCCAGTGACCCGACCCGATAAATGCCGTTTGGCGCATTTCCGGGAAAATTACTCCGGCCTGGGTCCTTCAGCGCCAGGGTTTTCATATAAGTCCAGGGCTCGACCTGTTCGACAAGATGGCGGGAAAAATCCCTGGCTTCAAATATAGAATGAATGGTTCCGGCCGGATCAATAATTCGTATCCTGCCGTCATAAAAGCTGAGTCTGCCGGTATCATCGACCATGCCTAGATAATGAGTCGGCTGATAATACAAGGAATCCGTCATCATTTCAGCCATAGAAGTCCTTTTCAGCAGGAGTTTTTCAAACAGGTTCAAGGACAGCCTGGCAAATGTAACCATGTCATCGGAAGCCGATAGCGCAAAATTCCGGTCTTCCGCGCTCAGGGGTTTTGAAACGCCACCAGGAAGTCCAAAAACCGGATAAAGCGCGCTTTCAGCAATTCTGGCAATAATTTCCCTATCATTATTTCGGGCTGCCATCATCATAGAAATGAAGGGTTTTCCCATTCTGTCTGCAAGGCCAAGAATGTTTCGCTGAGAAGTCGGAACATCCGGACCCAAAAGCCAGTCCGGTCCGCCGAGATAATATACGTGGAGCAAATGATCTTCAAACATAAAGGCATGATAAATCAGCTCGCGGATATTTTTTGCCGCAAGGGGCGGAGAGACGTTGAACAGATCGTCCAGGGCCTTGGTGGATGCGATGTGATGGGCGGTCGGGCAGACCCCGCAGATCTTCTGTGTGAGTATCGGCATTTCTTCTGCAGCTCTGCTCTCGCAGAATTTTTCAAATCCCCTGAACTCCGGAACCTGAAACCTTGCATCGCTGACCTTTCCATGCGAATCCAGGGCAATTTCGATTTTTCCGTGCCCTTCTAATCGCGTAATCGGGTCAATGAGGATGCGCTGAGTCATGATGTCTCATCCGAAAAGCCTTCTGCCTGCGCGGATCTTTTGTTACATGCTTTGATCAGCGATGCAGCCAGACTGTAGCGGTAAAACAGCCCTGGCGGATCGGCAATTCCTGCGACTACTTCCGCGATCTTCTCGGGATCGGTCTCATCTATCAGGGATGCAATGAAAGAAATGGCTTTTGCTCCCTGATCCCGAACTCCGTTCAGTGGACCCAAACACCCACTGCAGGGCATGTTTGCCGAAATACACCGGGACTCACAGCCTCCCCGTGTGGACGGTCCCAGACAAATGATTCCCTGGTCCAGAAAGCATTGCAGCGGGTTCCACAGGGTTTCGTGAATCCGCTTGAACTCGTCGGACAGACAGACGTTCCGGAAGGGTGTTTTGCCGGGGACATGAATGGCAGAGCGCCCGGTTTTCAGACAGGATGCTGCCTTTTGGCGGAAAGCTGTTTTCAAGAAGACAGAAAATGGCATTTTTCACCAATTCCGAAGGGGGAGGACAGCCGGGAATATAATAGTCCACGTCGATGACCTGATCCAAAGTCCTGACCCGGTTCAGGAGCCGGGGCAAAGGACGGCCTGAGGAAGGCTGAGCTCCGGGAATTATCCTGGTGGGATTGGCAACGGTCTCAACTTCGATATACGCTCTTTGAAGGGCTTCTTCTGGCCTGTGCAGGTTGGCCAGGCCAATAACGCCGCCGATATGCGCGCATGAGCCGTTCGCGATGACTTATCGGGACTTATTCCGCAACAGTCTGGCCATGTTAACATGATCTTCCTGTTGAATGGCGCCGTTAATCAGGGATGCTAAGATTGAGCCGTCCGCCAGGGCCTCAAGATCTGAAAAGCGGGCGTCCATGGCCGCGGGCCAGAAAATGATTTCCGCGGATTGCGCCAGTTTCAGCAGGTCTTCGCCCAGATCAATGACCGATTCTTCACATCCGCCGCAGCTGGAACACCAGTATAGTGCAATTTTGGGTTTGTTCATGGCGTCTTTATATAAAAGTAGTCAGAAGTCAGGGTGCGGCCGATAAGGAGTTTTCCGACATCGCTCGGCGTTTTGTGTGAAATATCTTTCATGTTTTGTCGTGAAGGTTCATGTCCTTAGGGTTTCAGTGGTGATGATGTGAACATTGTGCTGCGGAAAAGGTATTTCGATATGGCGCTCCCGAAAAAGCCGCTCTATTTCAAATCGGATGTGCGTTTCAGCTTTGACCATGTGGTCAACCAGGGTCCATACGCGAAGCTTAAAGATCAGCGCGCTGTCTCCAAAATCGGAAAACAGGACATCGGGTTCCGGCGTTTTTAAAACCCACTGGGCTTTTTCGGCAATTTCCTTAAGGGTGCCGGATACCAATGCCGTGTCAGATCCATAAGCCACCCCAACGGTGATGACCCTTCGTATGCGATGATCCTTGAAACTCCAGTTGATGACTTTGTTGCTGATAAACTCTGAATTGGGAATAATCAAAGAGGCATTGTCATAGGTTTGAAC
>JAPLJE010000032.1:0-800 GCA_026388755.1 Deltaproteobacteria bacterium
GAACCGCATGGCGTTGTCGCAGTAAATGTCACTGTAACCGGCCGTTGGGAATATTCCGTCGACCATGCTGACGAACGTATTGAGGTCGTTATACATCGCCAGTATGGTGAAGTCCGATCCATACATCAGGCGCCTTTTTACCTGATCGCTTTGGTCGTACCAATGCTTGATTTTTTTTACCACATCCTCGCTGTCCTGGCAGGACAAGTCGGTATAGAGATTCGGATAACTGCCGGACGATATCATGCCCGCAATCTTGTTTCTCCATGCGGTTGAATCTCCGCCGAAATGCGCGAGGTCGATGCGAAGGTTCGGATACTTGTTGAGCACGACCTCCCAGATGTCCGGGTGGTTGAAGTAGATCGATTTCTTTCGCGAGCCGGAGCCGGAGAAATCTACTGTCTCATCCATATTCAATTGAATAATCGCCCCGTTGTTATATTCGCTGCACCCGCCGTCGTCTTTCGGCTCTGCTGACCCGTCGGATACGAATACCCATGAGCCCGCCGCGATATGGAGGTGGTCGTTCATTGTCGGCATGCCCGGGCAGGAGCAATGTGCTATTATCGGAATATCGTTCAACGCGCAGTATTCGTACAGCCCACCGGGCGCCATCATCGCAGGGTGAGCAGCGGAAAACCCAAGAGGTGCATAGATCTTGACACCTCGGAATGGTTTGTCGGAGCCGACGTTCGATTTGATGACGTCCAGGTTGCCGAGCCGCCTCGGGTCGAAAGACATGAAGGGATACACCCTGTCCCCGAATAAATTTTTCAAGTGTGTCATGTCGGAGACCTGGA
>JAPLJE010000032.1:810-5730 GCA_026388755.1 Deltaproteobacteria bacterium
GAAAACTGTCATGCCTGATAAGGTCCAAGCTGGCCAAACCATTCGTGGTGGCGAATGCCTGAGCGTTGCCCTTTATCTTGTCGAACATCTGGGCTATCTTCTCCTTGACTTCATCCAGCAATGATCCATCCACTCTCCCCCTGAGCTGTTCAAGGCCTGCCACCGCATTTTTCCGGTCGGCTATTTCAGCATCCAGGTCATGGGTCAGGTAGAACATGTCGTACATAAGCGGCACAGTAATCGGGCCGTCTTCGTCGCCGTAGACATTGTACATGTCCTGCGCGATTTTTGTCGCGCTGGATTGGCTGATCTCGATGAAAGCGTTTATTTTGTCCACCTTTTTCAGTATATCCGCCAGGTCGGCCTTCTCAATGAGGTCGGTTATAATGTCTGACAGGTTGACCAGGACTTTCCCGGTCAGGTTCAGCACGTCTTTGTTAAACAGATGGCAGTGCGCGTCTATCACCTTCATTTCTGTTGTCTCCTTTGTTGAGGGTTGCCGCTGCGGTTCGATCTGGGGGGTATTAAAATCTAATGGTCCGATAAGGACAGATTGGCCTGGGGTCGGACAAACTATCTATCCAATAATCAATATACCCAATACTCGTCCCCGATTTACCCTCCTGGTGTCAGTAGGCCTACCAAAAGCTGAGAATGAGTCTGAACGATACTGAAAGGGTTGTTACTTCACTAAGTTGTGGATGTCAAAAGCCGTCTCCTGTGGTGGCGTAACAAACCCGCCTTTGATGCCCTGTTGCATTCGGGGCATCAGGATGTCGTCGCGGAATTGCTCCCAACTTTCCTTGGATTCGTGGATCGCCACGATCGTCCAGCCACCAGCCGATGAACCAGCCGCGTGGAAGATCTGGCCTTTAGGCAGTGTGTCTCGGCTTGGATGCACCGCTGCGATTGACACCTCGTACTGAACCTTAGTACCGCCAGGGAAGTAATGCACAATACCGTATGCCATTTTCGTTCTCCTTTCAGGTTGTGGGAGCCGCCTTTCGCGGCCCTTGAGGTTTAAATATAATGTGAAATCCTCAACTCGTCTATGAGTTACCCATCGAAAGCTGGGGCTGTCTCTCTTGACAGTCTAACGCCACAATCACCCGCCACAACCACAGCGGGGCAATTTACTGAAATTTACCACATAGCGCGAGGCGGAGCGGGGGCAGACATGCACCAATGCGCTGGTTGCGGTCGGCGTGAATTGTCTTGGTTAGCCATCCGCCTTGAATGCGTCATGAAAAGCGACTGTGCCCTGCGGAGTCTGCCCATCGAAAGACAGCGCGAAGAAGACCTCCTGTGGTACTCCCTCATGAACAAGCCCCGGCATGTTTTTGAACCCGAATTTCGGGTAATAATCCGGATGGCCAACGAGACAACATCCTTGAGCATTCATCTCTTTCAACCGAGACAGCCCTTCCCGTATTAGGGCTTTGCCAACACCCTGCCTTTGGTACTTCGGCAACACCGAAACCGGTCCAAGGCCGTACCAATTTCGTGTGTTGTCTGAAATGGTCAGGGGAGAGAAGGCAATATGCCCAATCACTCGGCCATCCACTTCTGCGACAAGAGATATGGTAAGGGCCTTGGCGGCGCGTAGTGCAGCTATAATAAATTGCTCAGTGTGATTACTGATCTCCAGGGTCTTAAATGCGGCGACAGTCACCTCGGTTATTGCGCTCATATCAGCATCAGTTTCGCTTCTGATTACGATCTTCAGATCCATGGGTTTATTCTTCCTCCACTTTGCTGGCTAACGCCCCGGATTAGGAGCGCGCAGGTTAGCGCGTCTGCTCGATCCGGATTGATGGGCCTGGACGTGCAGACTTCGACTCACTGAATAAACTGGTGCTCGCTCCGCATCCTAGGAGATGGGCACTTCGACCATCACTATTTCTATTTAAGAGCATCACCATATTCATGGATCACTTCGTCGGAATCCCTTCCAGAAATCCTCTTATCCATGACAGCCTCGATCAGGTCCAAGATGTTTGATGCTCTGTCACGGATGAAATTGTCAAACTCATCTAACCGAAGAAGGTCCGGAGCAATTTTATGGGTTTTTAGAATTTCGTCTAGCCTGGGTCTATCCATATTGGATTGTTTCTCGATATTGGTTAGGTAAACACTGGGGGCCTTTCCCCCAATAATACGGTTGGTCTTGGCCGAAAGTGGGGCCTTGTTGACAGAACTATTCCAAAGACTGCGTTTATATTTACTTTCGCAATAGTCTTTGGGGAAGATGTGATGGATGTCGATGGCAAGATCAAAGTAAGTTGAGATCTCAATTGGATCACCGCTCAAAAAATCATTGCTCCCCGCCTTCATGAGAAGGGCCATGAGGCCTTTGTAGGCTGCACTCAGTCTGGACTGCATGGAAAGAAGCCGGGTTGGAGTAAATCCCGAATCGCGGATGGTCCTAGGCTGGTCCTTACCCTCAATCCATGCCATGAAGTCAGGCACATCCATACCAAAGCGTGTTTCATTGGCACCCCCGTAAAGCTCTCCGAACACCCCGCACCAGAACCACTGAGCCAATTTCCGGCGGATGGTGTCTATTTCAAAATTATTACCCAGCAGGGCGCAGATAACGGAAAGGGGGATCAGTTGGGTGGAGTACGGCAGAGTCCGGGAATCAAATATCTTTTCCCTGGCCAAAAATCGTGCGGTCTTTTTCAATCCTTCCTCAATCGTATCCGCATTTTTCTTGTAATCCTCCAGGGTGAGCTTGAGCACATCCTTCCTTTTGCAGGTCACAGGCTTTGCGGCATCCTCCTTGTTCCTCTGGTAGGATGATAGCAAGGTCACGGCAGTCAAGAAGGCTGTGGAGTCCATTCCTTTCAGCACGTCCTGCTCGTGTATACGTTCCTTGCGTCTATCCCAGTCCTCCCGAAGGTTATAGTTTTCTGCAGCAAACATGGCCGTCACAAGCTCGAAAACGGTGAGAGTTACCCCACCCATGTTCACCTTTTCAAAAACCTGGCAAACGGCTTCCTTTGGTGTGTCACGCAACAGTTCAATGGTGGGGACACGGTAGCTCTGGAAGCGGTTTACGACTTCTGCCTCGAAGTTGTCAAACAGGTCAAGTTTATCTTCATCGTTCCGAAACATTTTCTGAAAGCCGCGCCTCCAGGCAGCGTAGGCTGTTTGATCAAAAAGTACTTCCAGTGGGAAATAGCATTGAGAAAACTCCTCTTCCTGCTTGGTCAGGTCCAGGTCAATTTTTCGTCCAAAATCTGATGTAACCATTTTAGTGGAGGGGATAGATAAAACTGAGTCCAACCGATCCCAATCAGGATCCAAGCTTTTTGCAATGTCCAGGTAATAGAACCTCTCTATCTCTTTCCCTTTGTTCGTGGTGGTCGGCACGGGCTGGCCGCTGAACATTGCAAGATATAGGGAGGTCATCCGCTGCTGACCATCCAGAATCAGGTATTCAGGCTTGGTACCGTGCGGTATTCGCACTCCCTGGATGGGCCTAGGCTGAAACTGTACGCCGTCACCACCAGTCTGCAATAGCATGACCGCACCAATGGGATAGGAAAGGGATATGCTGGCGATAAGCGATGCAATATGGTCGTCATCCCATACCCAGCCACGCTGAAAGTCGGGAAGCTGGATCTTTCCATCATTGATTTCTCTTAAAATATCCGGCAACGAGGGTTCGCCAGATTTGAATGTGCTGGTGATTGCGGGCATGTAGATGGCCTCCTGTTATTTCTTCTGTAATGCGTATAAGGAACAATCTGCTATCACCTTAGAATTCCTCAGAACTCTTTATCAAAAAGGCTTTTTTCCGATTCGTTGTTGTAATAAGCCCAACAAGTAATTCTATAGTTTCTGGGTATTATTCATGAACAGTATCCCATAACAGTTGCAAACAGAATTTGAGATGATTTTGAGAAAAAAGTCGGTTCCAAATGGCTTGAGTCCGCTCTATTGAAATAGTTGCGCTGTTATCTGGATTATTGCCAAAAATAACGTCTTCCAGAACTGAATAAAAGCCTGGGGCATTTTCTTGTGAAGATGCTGTATGGCAATGGACTTCGGCTGTTCGCGTGTCACCCTGGCATTCTTTCCAGCTCATTGGCCAACCCGAGGATGCCTTCAAAATCAAAATCGTCGGTCAGTTGAGCGATTCTCCTTTGATATGGGGCAAAGTTCCTTGAGCGGGATGCCATATCTTCGGCAATTGCTGTCAGCCCGGACACGTCTCCCATTTCGGCAGCCTCGCGCAATTTTCCAGCGGCCTCTTTGGCCAGATCGGACGGCAGTTCCCCTGTCGATTCAACCGTTGGCGCGAGGGCCGGTTCGGCTGCCAAGGATTCCATGTATTGAGCGGATCTCAACGCCTGATCCATCCGTGTTTCAAAGGCCACGAATGCATTCTTTAAGGCATCCGAGGGAGGTGGATTCTTTTCGTCCGCAGGTTTGATCAGCTTTTCCAGTTCCGCAGCCGCAGATTGCAAGGCAAGCGCCGCCAGGTTTCCGGCCAGTCCCTTGATGTCATGAATCATTCCATGGGCCTTGCGGTAATCCCCGGCATCCAGCGCCTGGCGGATATCACCGGCCGCCTTCGCGTACCGGGTGGCAAACCCCGTCAACAGCTTATGGTAGAGGGCTTTGTTCCCCTGCAGGCGCTGCAAGCCATCCATCAGGTCAAATCCATCCAGAGCGTCCGGAAATGGCTGCACTTCCGCTGATATCGGGGCGGAATCACCGGGGGCATTTCCGGCAGCACCCTGCAAAATCATCTCCGGCACGCGTTCTTCCCTTACCGAGGGAGGGGCGGCTGAAATCCATCGTGCCAGGACGGCATAGAGTTGTTTCGGATCAATCGGTTTGGTGACGTGATCGTTCATACCGGCTGCGGCGCTCTTCTCCTGGTCGCCGGACATGGCATGCGCGGTCATC
>JAPLJE010000644.1 GCA_026388755.1 Deltaproteobacteria bacterium
CGGACCAAGGACATTACCCGGCTTCGCCGGGAGACCTGCGTCTGCGGCAGAACGCTGATCAAGATGGATAAGCTGTCCGGAAGAACCGATGACATGCTGATCATCAGCGGTGTCAACGTATTCCCTTCCCAGATCGAGGCCCTTCTTTTAGAGATTCCGGAAGTGGAACCCCAATATCGCCTGGTGGTCCGCAAAAAAGGATATCTGGATCAACTCATTGTCCAGGTCGAAGGGAAAAAGGAAGTCTATGAAGCCGGCGCTGAAAAACGCCTGGAAATTGAATCCAAGGTCGCCGGCCACATCAAGGGGATGATGGGTGTCGGCGTTGAAGTCAACCTTGTCGAGCCCAAATTTATCGCCAGAAGCGAGGGAAAGGCCTTGCGGGTGGTTGATGAAAGACCCAGGCATCTGCGCTAACCGCTTTTTGCCCGGTAATGCTCGCCACAAAGCATGAGCTGGCCCCTATTTGGAAAAGGGGGGCAGTGAAAGGAAGATACGGATTTTCGTGAAAAATCAGTCTAATTCACAGCCCCCCAATTCGTGTCTCAGCGCAGAACAGCGCCATCGCTCTTTTCTGGAATTTCTGCCGGATCCGGTATTTGTCTTTAACCTGGACAATACCGTCTCGTATCTGAACCCTGCCTTTGAAAAGGTTTTCGGATGGTCACTGACGGAACTTGAAGGAAAAATCGTCCCCTTTGTTCCGGAATCCGCCAAAGACCAGACCCGGCTGGGAATTGAAAAACTCTACCGCGAAAAAGCCATTCACGGGTTTGAAACCCAGCGCCTGACCAAAGACGGAAGGCTTCTGGATATTGTGGTGGATGGGGCCATTTTTTATGATGATCAAGAACGGCCCGCCGGTCAGGTGATTACCCTTCGGGACGTGACCCAGGAAAAACGGGTGGCGCGGACCAATCAGGCCCTTTTTCGCATCGCCAATTCGCTGTATCAGTATCGCAAGCTGGAGGATCGCCTGGAGTTCATCATCAAGGAAGTGCAGGAACTGCTGGCGGTTCGGGGCGCTTCGGTCATCCTGCTGGACGAGGAAAAGCAGGAATTTTATTTTCCCGTTTCCAATTACGATGATTCCATTACCGGAAAACGGATGAAAGAAATTCGTTTTCCGGCGGACAAAGGCGTGGCCGGGCATGTGTATCGCACCGGAAAGCCCCAGATCGTTCCGGACTATCCTCAGAGCCCTTATTATTTTCCCGTCGTGGACATAAAGTCCGGCTTTCAGACGCTCAATATGCTGGATGTTCCCATACAGACTCCGGAACGGATGATCGGCGTGCTGTGCGCAGTCAATAAAAAAGACGGCGAATTCGATCAGAACGATGTTGAATTTTTAAGCGCCATTGCCAGCGCGGTTGCCTTTCCCATCGAAAATGCCCGCATCAATGAAGAGCTCAGGCTTTCCTACGAAGAGGTTCAAACCTTAAGCCGCGCAAAGGACAGGGTGATTCATCATCTTTCTCATGAGCTGAAAACGCCGGTATCCGTCCTTTCCGCCTCATTAGGCCTTTTGGAAAAAAAATTACTCGGCAATCATGAAGATTCGATAATCCGGCGAATTCTGGAACGGGCGCAGCGCAGTCTCGCGCGGATACTGGACATGCAGTATCAAGTTCAGGACATTCTCCGGCAGCGGGATTACCGGACCTACAACCTGCTTTCGGCGCTGGTAGACTCCTGTTCGGACGTGCTTGAAACCCTTGCGGATGAAGCCTGCGAAGAGGGGACGGCGTCTCGGAATATAAAAAAACGTATCGACGAATTGTTCGGACCGGTGGAATCCGTTTCCGAAGAAATCCAACTGGATGCTTTCGCGGAAAACGTCATCCGCGAACTGGAGCCCCGGTTCTCCCACCGCAAATGCCGAATCCATCGCTACATAACGCCCACGCCCCCTGTTTATATTCCGAAAGACGTGCTATATAAAATCATCGAGGGCCTCATTCGTAATGCTGTTGAAAACACTCCGGACTCCGGAGTGATCGAGATCGGCATTCGCGAAGTGGCTTCCGGATCCGAGCTTGAGGTCAGGGACTTTGGTATCGGCATTACTGCTGAAAACCAGAAATTGATTTTTGGAAGCCAGGTCACGACAGCCGAGCCGCTTCAGTACGCCACCCGGAAACCCTATGATTTTCATGCCGGTGGCAAGGGCTTTGATCTGCTGAGAATGAAGATATTTTCCGAACGCTATCATTTCTCGATCCGAATGCGCTCCAAGCGGTGTATTTATATCCCGGAAGATACCGATTCGTGCCCGGGAGATATCGATGCGTGTCGTCACTGCCAGACTCTGGAGGACTGCATCCGTTCCGGCGGAACCACGATGACGGTCAATTTTATATGAAAAATGAAAACAAATTTTTTCGCGAAATCGAAATCGAATTCTTAGTTCATGAGATGAAAGATCCGGTTTCGGTGATTGAAACCGGCGTTCGAATGCTTCTGGAACGCAGGGAATCGTATGGGCCGCTTTCTCCGCGTCAGGAAAAAACGCTGAAGCGCGTGCTCAGAAATGCGCAGAAAGCGCGCAGCATGATGTACGGGCTTCTGGAAATCGGTCGATCTCAGGCAGGGTGCTTTACCTGCTCAAGCTTTCAACTGGTGCCGACGGTTCAGGATATGTTGATGGAGGCCGTGGAATCTGTTTGTCCCCCTGTTTTTGATCAGATCAATGCACTCGACAGCCCTGAAGAAATCCATGCGTTTTTGTCCAGCCAGTGTATTTATGTGAATATTGATTCGGAAGTCTCCCAGCTTGAACTGAATCAGGATGAGGTCAAATTCCGTCAGATCGCCGGCAATTTGATCAAAAACGCCCTGCATCATCGCAAGGAACGCGTGGATATCGGATTGGGATGCCGGAATCGAATGATCTGGCTGGAGGTTTCCGATGACGGACCGGGAATCGGCGCCGAACATCATGAAACGGTTTTTCGAAGATACACGCAGATCAAGGACAGTGATGTGCTGTCGCGAACCGGTCACGGGCTTGGGCTGGCCGGAGCATTGATTCTGGCGCAATCCATGGGCGGAACCATCGAAATCATCAGCCAGAAAGGCAAGGGCGCAACGTTTCGGCTGACGCTACCCCTGGCGCTGAATCCTCAAGACGAAGATCTCCCTTCATCAACGCTTTAACCCTATTTTCAAGGGTCCCGCCTCTCCTTCGCAACAAATGGGATGCACGATTCTAATAATTCTGCTATCATCTCCGCGAGTCATGGTCTTTCTCCTGAATGCCTTTATTAATGCGGAACTGAGACAATGAACAAGAAAAACCTCACGGAAGCGGACATCCGAACCAAGTTCATCACGCCCGCAATTATAGGCCAGGGCGGGGAAAAATGGGATGTGATGACCCAGGTTCTTGAGGAGCATTACTTCACCCGAGGACGCGTTATCGTTCGCGGGAAGACCGTTCAGCGTGGCGAAGCCAAAAAGGCCGACTACATCCTGTTTTACAAACCCAACATCCCCATTGCCGTTATCGAAGCAAAGGACAACAACCACAGCGTGGGCGCCGGCATGCAGCAGGCCCTGGAATACGCCGAGATTCTGGACATTCCCTTTGCCTACAGCACGAACGGCGATGCTTTTCTCGAACACGACCGCACCGCCAGCACCGGCGCTGTCGAAAGGCAAATCCCGCTTGATCAGTTCCCATCACCTGATGAACTCTGGGCCCGCTACAGCGCCGCCAAGGGGTACACCGCCTGGCAGGAGGCTGTAGCCAGCCAGGAATACTACTTCGACGGCTCCGGCAAGTCGCCGCGCTACTACCAGTTGATCGCCGTCAACCGCACGGTGGATGCCATCGCCCGCGACGAAAACCGCATTCTTCTGGTCATGGCCACCGGCACGGGCAAAACCTACACGGCGTTTCAGATCATTTGGCGGCTCTGGAAATCGGGCGCCAGAAAGCGAATCCTCTTTCTTGTTGATCGAAACATCCTGGCCGATCAGACCAAGACCAACGACTTCAAGCCCTTTGGCCAGGCAATGACCAAGATCACCCATCGCACCGCCGACAAGGCTTTTGAGATCTATCTGTCGCTCTACCAGGCCGTTACCGGCACCGAGGAAGAGCAGAACATCTACAAGCAGTTTTCCCCGGACTTTTTCGACCTGGTCATCATCGACGAATGTCATCGCGGCAGTGCGGCGGACGATGCCGCCTGGCGCAAGATTCTCGAATACTTCTCTTCAGCCACACAGATCGGCATGACCGCCACGCCCAAGGAAACCAGAACCGTTTCCAACATCGAATACTTCGGGGATCCGATCTACACCTACTCGCTTCGGCAGGGCATCTCCGACGGCTTTCTGGCGCCGTATAAGGTCATTCGCATCGGCATCGACAAAGACCTGGAAGGCTGGCGGCCCGAGAAGGGTAAAACCGACAAGTACGGCCGGGAAATCGAGGACCGGGAATACAACGATCTGGACTACGACCGGAGCCTCGTCCTCGAGAAGCGGACCGAACTGGTTGCCGCCAGGATCACCGAGTTTCTGAAAGCCACCGACCGGTTCGCGAAAACCATCGTCTTCTGCGAGAATATCGATCATGCCGAACGCATGCGGCAGGCATTGGTCAACGCCAATTTCGACCTTGCCGCCGCCAACAGCAAATACGTCATGCGCATCACCGGCGATAACGACGAGGGCAAGGCGCAGCTTGACAACTTCATCGACCCGGAGTCCACGTTTCCGGTCATCGCCACGACTTCGCAACTGATGTCCACGGGCATCGATGCCCAG
>JAPLJE010000145.1 GCA_026388755.1 Deltaproteobacteria bacterium
GAAATCCTGGAATATTTTATCCGGCACCGCAAACAGATTATTGTCCGAAGAACCCAGTTCGACCTGAAAAAAGCCGAAGATCGGGCTCATATCCTGGAAGGGCTAAAAATCGCCCTCGACAACCTGGACGCCGTGGTCAGCCTGATCCGCCAGTCTCCGTCACCAGCAGAGGCCAAAGCCGGGCTCATTGCCACCTTTACCCTTTCGGCGATTCAGGCCCAGGCCATACTGGATATGCGGCTTCAACGGCTTACGGGCCTGGAGCAGGAAAAAATCATCGAAGAATACCGGAAAACGCTTAAAGACATTGACTGGTTCAAGCAGATTCTGGGCAGTGAGCTGATTATCCTCAAACTGATCAAGGACGAGCTGACCGAAATTCAGACAGAGTTCGGCGACCCCCGGCGAACGCAGATTATGGAAGAAACCCGTGAGATTACGCTTGAAGACATGATTGTGGAAGAAGACATGGTGGTCACCATATCCAAAACCGGCTATATCAAGCGAAACCCCATTACACTGTATAACAGCCAGCGCCGGGGCGGAAAAGGCAAGACCGCGATGGAAACAAAGGATGAAGACTTTGTGGAACATCTTTTTGTGGCATCCACCCATCATACGTTTCTCTTTTTTACCAATCAGGGAAGACTCTACTGGTGCAAAGTCTATGAAATTCCTCAGGCCGGCAGGGCCAGTCGCGGAAAAGCGATCATCAATCTCTTGAATTTTCAGAATGAAGAGCGCCTGACGGCCGTACTTGCAGTATCCAAATTCGAGCCCGGATATCACATCATGATGGCCACCCGAAGCGGCGTGGTGAAAAAAACCAATTTGATGGATTTCAGCAGGCCCCGGGCAGCCGGCATTATCGCCATCTCCCTGGATGAAGGCGATGAGCTGATTTCCGCCAAGATTACCGATGGCACCCTGAATGTGTTCCTTGGCTCCGCGTTCGGCAAATCCATTCGCTTTCATGAATCGGACGTACGTTCCATGGGCAGAAATGCAGCCGGCGTACGGGGAATGCGGCTGAGCCAGGGAGATACGATTGTGGGGATGGAAGTATTAAGTCACGGCCAGACCCTTTTCACCATCACCGAAAACGGTTTCGGAAAAAGGACTTCGATTGATGAATATCCGGTCCAGAAGCGCGGGGGCCTTGGCGTCATCACCATCAAAACAACGGAACGAAATGGCAATGTCGTGGCCATTCTTCTGGTGGAAGAAGATGACGATCTGATGCTCATGACAGACAATGGCAAACTCATTCGAATCCCCACCCGGGGCGTTTCCGTCATCAGCCGAAACACCCAGGGCGTAAAGCTGATTGGAATGGAACTGGCTGAAAAAGTAACCAGCGCAGCCAGGCTGGCTGAAAAAGAGGAAGAAGTAGATGAATCATATGAATCAGACGAACCAGACGAACCAAATGAGCCAGGCTCCCCTGTTGAGTCCGTCTGATTTAAATATCGGCGTGGTCGGGGGCGGAAGTTGGGGTACGGCTTTGGCCAATCTTCTGGGAACCAAAGGCTATGCCGTCGATTTCTGGGTTTTTGAAGAAGAAGTACGAGCCCAGATTCAGACCTTTCGGGAAAACCGGATATTTTTGCCCGGCATTCCCCTGTCCGAACGACTGAACCCGACCGGAGACCTCAGACAGGCGGTCATGGACAAAGATCTGGTTCTGATGGTGGTTCCTTCTCATTTGATGCGAGCAGTTTCCCAGCGCATGTCCCCCCATGTGCCGGACAGCGCCCTGATCGTATCGGCATCAAAAGGAATCGAAAATCTGACCCATCTGACCATGAGCGGGGTTCTGTCTCAGACCCTTCCCCACATTCCCGAAAGCCGAATTGCCGTGCTTTCCGGCCCCAGCTTTGCCAGGGAAGTGGCACGGCATGCACCGACGGTTGTCACGGTCGCTTCAAGGAATCCCGCTACAGCAATACAGGCCCAGCATGTTTTTGCCACGCCGGCTTTCAGGGTCTATACCCATGATGACGTCATCGGCGTGGAGCTTGGCGGCTCTGTAAAAAATGTCATTGCGATTGCAGCAGGTATGATCGATGGACTCGGACTTGGCCTGAATACACGCGCGGCATTGATCACCCGGGGACTTGCCGAAATCCGCCGCCTGGGACTCAAACTTGGCGCCAATCCCCATACCTTTTCCGGATTTGCCGGACTCGGTGATCTGGTCCTGACCTGCACCGGCGATCTGAGTCGCAATCACACGGTGGGCAAAAAGATCGGAGAAGGAAGAAGC
>JAPLJE010000108.1 GCA_026388755.1 Deltaproteobacteria bacterium
CGGAATTCCCCGCTGGCAAGGGCGGGTTTAAGAATATTGGAGGCATCCATGGAACCGCCGCTGGTGGCTCCCGCGCCCACAACGGTATGAATCTCATCAATAAAGAGAACGGCATCTTTCTGATTGCTGAGGGCGTCGATCACCCCTTTCAGTCGCTGTTCAAAATCCCCCCGGAACCGGGTTCCTGCCAGAAGCGATCCCATATCCAGGGAAAAAAGCTTCAGCCCTTTGATGGGTTCGGGAACGTTTCCCTCGAAAATTTTCAGCGCCAGGCCCTCGGCAATCGCGGTTTTCCCGACGCCCGGATCTCCCACATAGATGGGATTGTTTTTTCGCCTGCGGCAGAGGATCTGAATGGTTCTTTCGATTTCGATTTCCCGGCCGATCAGCGGATCTATCTTCCCATCGGCTGCAGCCCGCGTCAGGTTCATGGTGTACAGTTCAATCGGATCTGATTTTTTGGGTTTGTCTGGTTTTTCGGTCTTTGTTTCGGGTCCCGGGTCCGGGTTCAACAGGGAAGGGCTGGCATCATGCGAAATATAACTTAAAATATCCAGTCGGCTGATTCCCTGTTCATTCAGAAAAAAAGCCGCAAAAGAATCCTTTTCCAGAAAAATCGAGGCGATGATGTCGCTGATAGCCACTTCCTGCTTTTCGGCAGATCGCACATGGTTGACGGCGCGTTGAATGACCCGCTGAAAGGCAAGGGTCTGCTGAAGCACATAATCCCGGTCTTCAGCAATCTTTTCCATCCGTTCATCGAAAAATTGCTCCAGGGAAACCATCAGGTTCTGTATGTTTCCCCCGCAGTTTTCAATGATTTCAATACCGCTGCTGTCATGCAATACCGCAAACAGAATATGTTCAATCGATACATATTCATGCCGGCGTCTCTTGGCTTCACGAACAGCAAATCCGAGGGTTTCACTGAGTTCCTTACTGATCATGGTTCACACTTCCTCCAGGGTGCATCGCAGTGGAAACCCCCTTTCCTTTGCAAGGGAATGGACGGATTCGACCTTGGTTTCAGCGCCTTCAAGGGGATAAACCCCGCAAACCCCGATTCCTTTATGATGAACATTCAACATGATTTCCGTTGCCGCTTCAAGCGATCAACATGATTTCCGTTGCCGCTTCAAGCGATTTGGCAAATACAAGCATCAGGATTTCGACGACAAACTCCATTGTGGTGTAATCGTCATTCAGGAGAAGCACCTTGAACATCAAAGGTTCTTTGACAATTTCCTGAATGTCCTCATCAATGCCGCCTTCAATTTCCGGGTTAAATGGATCCATTCCAGCAGATCCCTCCTGGCAGTTATATGTGAAGAGATGAATGGTTTTTCATCATCATACAAAAAACATTCTTGTTATCGGCGGTTCTTACTTTCCGCAGCATTTCTTAAATTTTTTGCCGCTGCCGCACGGGCAGAGGTCGTTTCGGCCTGTTTTTTCATTTGTTCGGCGAACCGGCTTTTTTTTCTGCGGTTCGCCATCGGAACCTGAAAAAATCAGATTCTGCTCCTTGGGTTTATGACCAAAATAACTTGTGGCCTCAATTTTATCAGGTTCAGCCGGCTGGATGCGAAAAAGAATGGAAAGGGTTTGTTCCTGAATTCGGGATATCATGTCCTGAAACATCTCAAATCCCTCTTTTTTATATACGATCAGCGGATTCTGCTGGGCATATCCCCTGAGCCCGATGCCTTCCTTCAGATGATCCATGGACAGCAGGTGATCCTTCCAGAGAGTGTCGACCGTGTTGAGCATCACATAGCGTTCCAGTTGCCTGAAATTATCCTCACCGATTTCACCTTCCTTTTTTGCATATAACTCAAAAGCAGCGGCTGCAATGGTTTCCGCCAAACCGTCAGCATTCAGTCCATCCAGCAAGTCTTCGGTGATGTCAATGTGGAAATTATACTGGTTGAATACGGCTTCATCAATGCCCTTGAGATTCCATTCTTCAGGCGCGATTTTCTCGTCAGCAAAGGTTTCGGCAATTTCCTCGGCCTTATCCTGAATCATGTCCTCGATGGCCGGTTTAAGGCTTTTCCCGTTCAGGGCTTCGCGGCGCTGTCTGTAAATGACTTCCCGCTGCTGGTTCATCACGTCGTCATATTCAATCAAGTGTTTTCGAATATCAAAATTGTGAGCCTCCACCTTGGACTGGGCGTTCTCAATAGCCCTGCTGATAAGGTTATGTTCGATCGGCTCGCCTTCCTCCATGCCCAGTCTTTCCATGATGCTGGTCATTCGCTCGCCCCCGAAGATCCGCAGCAAATCGTCTTCCAGGGCCAGGTAGAATCGGGAGGAGCCCGGATCTCCCTGTCTTCCGGATCGGCCTCGGAGCTGATTGTCGATACGCCGGCTCTCATGGCGTTCCGTGCCGATGATGCGAAGCCCGCCCAGTTCAGTCACGCCTTCACCCAGCACGATGTCCGTGCCCCGGCCCGCCATGTTGGTGGATATGGTTACAGCCCCTTTCTGTCCGGCCATGGACACGATTTCAGCCTCTTTCTCGTGGTTTTTGGCATTCAGCACCGTATGGGGAATTCCCCTTTTTTTCAGTTTCTGGCTGAGGTCTTCAGACACATCAATGGAGATAGTGCCGACCAGGAC
>JAPLJE010000027.1 GCA_026388755.1 Deltaproteobacteria bacterium
TAAACTTTTCTTGCGGCTGCTCTGGGTAGGCTTTTCCAGGACATTCTCCTCGACGATGGCCTTCACAAAATCGTTCAAGGAAACAACGAGAGGCATCGCATGAACAAGCATGCGCATCTCCAGAAACATCATCGAACGGGTGGAGTGGCCTCCAACCATGTCAATTCCGGGACTCAACGAGACTGGCATGGGCGCAAACAGCTTCCAGCAGGATTTCATTCGGCTGCGGCGGCTTTGCCAATGCATCCAGGAATGTCTTTGCATCCCGGGTGGAGAGATTGATTGTCTCTGCGCTCTGCAATACTTCGTTTGCCCTTTCAACAGCAGCCTGAACGATGAACTGATTGATCGTAGCCCCGTATATCGCTGCCGCCCGCTCGATTATCGGCCGGGTAGCGTGCGGCACCCTTGCAGTGATTCGGTCATTGGCCGACTCATTTTCTTTAACTTGTGCGGCTCTCATTTTGACATCCCCCCGACTTTTCTTGTATTTTACAATTGTGGTGACAATTTGGCAACCACTTTCATCATGAAGAGAAAAATGCGTCGCGTTGTTTTTTTACAGGATTCGCAGACCAGGGGATCGATTCGCCGCGTGACCGGATTGTAATAGACTGGCAGTGTTCGCGCGGCCTTTCGATACAGAATGGTCACAATGAGTTGCGCGACATCCACCAGGTATCGTTCTCCAACGCAGGCGCGAATGTGAATCCGGGTATCATATTTATGCTGAAGATCCGCTATTTTTCGATCCGCTTCCGAGGGAAGACTGTCGATTTTCTGCTGCCGTTCCATGCGCTGGGTGTCGCTCAGGTTGGGATGGGCCAGCGAAATTCGCATTTCATCGGCCAGTGATCGATAATATTCACGCGTATTGGTGACATCCCGGTGAAGCCTTCTGCGCATGCTGGATATAAACGGCGCCAGTTCCTCTTCGATTCGATGCTGAAGCGATTTCAGTGCTGTCTGAAGCGACACTCCGATACGGGGGGAAAACTGCGGCGGCAGACTGCCTTGCCGGTAATACGTACATTCAAAGTCCGTGATTGCATCCTCGAAGCCCGCGATGATCGCACCGGAGGATTCATGAAACGTCAGCCGCATCAGGCCTTCTTTGCGTTCATCGCTAAGCGCCACGTATCGACTGGTGATGATCATATAGGATGTTCGGGTCTCCGCGCGCACGCCGACTTGAAATTTTCCGTTGACAATGCTCAAATCCTGGGCAATTGCCGCGTCAAATCCCGCCTTTTTGATATAGGGAATGGAAACAGCGCCGTAGGCGACCGGAATGCCGTCGGTTGCCGTATGAACCAAGCGATCCAGGATCGGACTGCCATAGAGCAGCGGATGGTCCTCCCCACCCAGGCGTACTTCTTCCGGAAAATTCAGGACATCAGCCAGATCTTGGGGAAGCACCGCGTGAATGTGATCGGAATGGGCATCGGCCAGCGCGCCGTTTTTTTCGAGAAATTGGGTGGTGAACCGAACCAGGTCCGGATCCAGTATCATTGCTATACTCCAAAATCTTCCCGAAATAGTTTTTCATCCAGTTCCTTGCTGCTTTCATAAGCACTTCTGGCGCGCTTGATGCGGGACGCCAGCGCATTGAACGCCTTTTTCCGCTCGACTTCTTCGGGATGGGTCACCCATAGTTCATAGACCATATCACTGAATTCCTGATCGCCCTGAAGCCGGCCCAGAATCATGTCGATTTCTCCCACAACCAGCTCGAACATATTGATTTTTTTATCCAGAATTTCCAGGATTTCATCTTCGATGGTTCCGCTTAAACAGAAATTGTAAACCTCTACCGCGTTTTCCTGGCCGATCCGGTGAAGCCTTCCGATGCGCTGCTCGATTTCCATGGGATTCCAGGGCAGATCATAATTGATCAGAATATGACAGAACTGAAGGTTGTGGCCTTCTCCACCGCTTCCGGTCGCAAGCAGAACACGGCGATCATCACGAAAGGACTGAATGGCGGCGCTTTTCTGATCGGCGGTCATGGATCCCTGATACACGGCGCAGGAAATGCCTTTGCGCTGAATCAATCCATGAAGATAAGACAGCGTGGACAAATGATTGACAAAGACGATTTTCTGATCGGTCGAGGCCTGCAGGAAGTCCATGACCTGTATGGCCTTGGCGCTTTCCTTGATGGTTTTACCCAGTTTCAACAGAAGCCGGATACGGGATTCGATGTCGGCGTTCAGGCGGGAGAGATCGATTCGCTCGATCATGGCCAGGGCTGCGGCATGGGAAGATCCGGCAGCCTCCAGAAGTTTTCGAAGCACCATGCGATTCAGGGACGGTACATTCATTCCGGCCACAGCCGAAGCAAACCGGCTGAGTTCCTGATAAAACAGAGCTTCTTCCGATGCCGAAGCAATTTTCGCCGTGGTGGCGAAGCGGGGCGGCAGATTGATCTGGGAAGCCGATCGGGTATTCCGGATCATGACTTCCTTTAACAGATCGCGAAGCCGCTCGCGATTTTGCGGGTCTGTCGGATTTCCCCTGACAACAAATTGTTCCTTGAATGCTTTTCGGGTTTTCAGATGGCCCGGTTTCAGAAGGGTCACCAGATTGTAAAGCTCTTCCAGATTGTTTTGAACCGGTGTTGCGGTCAGGAGCAGCAGAAAGGTTTTCTGAATCGCATTGACAAGCTTCCAGTTCAGGGTCGTCTGATTTTTCAGATGATGGGCTTCATCAACGATCAGCATGTCGTAGGATCGGGCGCATACCGCGTCCATGCGTCGTCTGGACCTGGCGGTTTGAAGCGAGACCAATAGAAAAGGGGCCTGCCAGAATTGTTCCGGATTTTCCCTGAACAGGGGATCCGTCGATGCGGCGACATCGAGATCGAATTTGGATTTCAGTTCCTCTTTCCACTGGTTGATGAGTGAACTCGGGACCAGAATCAGAGCGGATTTCACCAGTCCGCG
The DNA here is from genome assembly GCA_026388755.1 of Deltaproteobacteria bacterium. Lineage (GTDB taxonomy): Bacteria > Desulfobacterota > Desulfobacteria > Desulfobacterales > Desulfatirhabdiaceae > RAAP-1. The sequence continues at coordinate 2,946 of JAPLJE010000027.1, forward strand.
CAGGATATATTCCTTCAGAATCAGGCACGCTTCGATGGTTTTGCCAAGGCCCACTTCATCCGCCAGAATGGCGCGGCCGCGAAAAGATCGTAGCACCTTTCTGGCGGTTTCCTGCTGATGCCAGAAGGATTCCACACCGCTCAAGGCGCCCAGACAAATCAACTGGTCGTATGAACTGCGGAATCCCAGACGGTAGGCGCTTAAGGTCAGATTCAGGGCCTGAATATCGCTGGAAATACCGGCATCAATAACACTCAAAAAGTCGGCCGTGTCGATTTCAAACTGGACATGCGGATTGGGAAGCGGCTCTTGTGGCGCGTCTTCAGTCGTTTTATCAACTGAATCAACTGCCGGCTGGGCCGGCTCCGGATTATCTCCGGTATCTAGGGGAACGGCTTGGGATTTCTTCAAATCGGGGAGTTTCTTTGAAAGGATCTGTTTGTTGAGTATCATCTGTCGAACGACCGACAGCAGATATTTGGCCCGTTTTCTATCCTTTACGTTCAGCGGTCTGACAAACCGCTCGCGCTCATTGAGAATAGCTGTGAGTACTTCATGAAGAAAATCGACATCTTTGGTATGGTATTGAAATATCAGCTCCGCCAGAATCATGGCATTTGCAGGATGATTGACCAGGTTTAGAGGCCATCCCTGAGTCAGCAGTTTCAACAGCGCCACATCATCTTTTAATGCCGATGCTGCATGACAGGCATAGTCAAACAAAACCCTGTCCGACGGCGCCAGTTTTAATCCCTTCAGTGCTAAACGAAGAACATTGCCCCAATTTTTCTGCCGAGATTCATCAGAGATTCGATATCGATAGTCATCTATTTTTTCACGCTGACTGATGTGCACGCGCTCCTGCGCGATTTTTTTCCGCGCTTCTTCCCGTTTTCGTTTTTGTTTCAGATTGCGGTCAACGGCCATGATTCATCCGATTCCATTGAATTCGTTAAATCTCTCACCTGGCCCGATCAATATCTACAGACAGGTGTAGCCTTCCAGATGTTTAAAATACAAGAAATCCATGTTCCCGGCAATGCTTTATTCATTGATCGTGAACAACCTCCTGATAGCATCGACTTGTACCGGTTAAAACCAATAGATGGAATATGGCGTGATTGAATTTTATTTTATCAATGCTGTATAAAATCGCACCCATCGTATAGGATATGCCTCCTGCAAAAAGCCAGAGCACCCCTTCCAAAGGCAAACGATGAATTAACGGTTTTATGGCGAAAACGATAATCCAACCCATGAATACATACATGACAGTCGATATAATATTATATCTGCCTGTGAAAAAAAGTTTCAAAATCAATCCGGTTATAGCCAGACCCCAGGAAATGCCAAAAATCGCCCAACCTGTTGAACCATTCAGCGTGACAAGTGTAAAAGGAGTGTAAGTTCCAGCGATAAGAACATAAATCGATGCATGATCAATGATATTCAATCTGCTTCTCAGCGCCGAGCTTTGAGCGCTGTGGTAAATAGTGGAAGCAGCGTATAATATCATTAAACTGAATCCGAAAATACTGAAACTGACAATATGCCAGGCGTCACCGTACTGAATTGCCCGAGCGACCAAAAGCACCAAGGCGACAATGCTTAAAACAAAACCGATAGCATGAGAAACAATGTTAATTTTTTCTTCTATCGGCGAGTAGCATTTTATTTCCTTCTTATCTTTCATTGAATTACACCGCCACCTCGACCGCATGTTCCCGACCATCATCAACCAGTGCAATCGTATTTCCCGGTTGCACCACCCCGTCCACCATAACCGTTGCCGCTTCTTTTTCACCTGCCGGTTTCTGCATGACCCTTATGTGATAAATGGTCTCACGAAAACGGTAGTGCACGGTGAAACCATCCCAATCGGCGGGGAGGCAGGGCTCGATAGACAACTTATCCACTTCCAGCTTCAGACCCAGAAGTGATTCCACGATCAGGCGGTACATCCATGCAGCCGATCCCGTGTACCATGTCCATCCGCCCCGTCCCGTATGCGGCGGAACGGCATAGACGTCTGCGGCGACAACGTAGGGCTCGACTTTGTACCTTTGGATTCCCTCCGCGGAGTTCCCGTGGTTCACGGGGTTGATCATCGCAAGAAGTTCCCACGCGCGGCGGCTGTCACCCAATACGGCAAAGGCCATGGCCGCCCAGATCGCACCGTGGGTGTACTGTCCTCCGTTTTCCCTCACGCCGGGAACATAGCCCTTTATGTAACCCGGATTCAAGCTGGATTTATCAAAGGGAGGGTCCAAAAGCTGGATCAGGGCATCGTCCCGGCGAACCAGATATTTGTCCACGGCCTCCATAGCCATCCGCGAATGCTCAGCGTCACCCGCGCCCGAAAGAACGGACCAGCTTTGTGCGATTGAGTCAATCTGGCATTCCGAGCTCTCTGCAGAGCCGAGCGGGGTCCCGTCATCGAAGTAAGCCCGGAGGTACCATTCGCCGTCCCAGCCGTGTTGTTCGATACTCCGGCGCAGCCTGTCGACCTCGCTCTCGCATTGTTTGCTAAAAACAAGATCGCGACGGAGCCGTGCGATCCCGGCGAACCGGGTGAGCACGTCACATAGAAAGAACGCCAGCCACACACTCTCGCCTTTACCTTCCTGGCCCACCAGGTTCATGCCGTCGTTCCAGTCGCCGGAACCGATCAGGGGAAGGCCGTGTTCGCCGGACGTCAGACCTCTGCGGATCGCCCTAACGCAATGATCATACAGGCTGGCTGATTCCCCGGACCGTACGGGAAGTTCATAGTAGGAGTCCTCCTCGGGATTGACCGGGCGGCCCTTGATGAAGTGAATCGATTCGTCCAGTACCCCCGTATCGCCGGTACTTTGAACGTAGCGGC
>JAPLJE010000375.1 GCA_026388755.1 Deltaproteobacteria bacterium
AACAGGCTTTCCGCGCCATTTGAATCGATAATGGTTCGGGAATCGGTTCTGGAAGATACCTGAAACGACAGGCGGGTCGGGAAATTGGCTTTGATGATGCCGGTCAGTACATCCACTGAAGGACGCTGAGTGGCCAGAATCAGATGGATTCCGGAAGCCCTGGCCATCTGGGCCAGCCGGGTCAGGGCCACTTCCACATCCCGGGACGCCACCATCATCAAATCCGCCAGCTCATCGATGATGATGACAATGAGCGGCAGCTTTTCGGGTTTGACGCCGTCTGGCCCGGGTTTTGCCTTTTCCATTTTCTGGTTGAACTGGGTGATGTTTCTAGCCTTGTACTCGGAGAGAAGCTGATAGCGCCGTTCCATTTCCCGAACTGCCCAGAACAGGGCATTGGTGGCTTTTTTTACGTCCGTCACCACCGGCGTGATCAGATGGGAAATGCCGTCATACAGGGATAGTTCAATGCGTTTGGGATCGATCATGATCAGCTTGACCTGATCCGGCGTTGATTTATACAGCAGGCTGCAGATCATGGCATTCAGACCCACGCTTTTTCCAGTTCCGGTTGCTCCTGCAATCAGCAGATGGGGCATCCGATCCAGTTCCACCACAACGGGATTTCCCACAATGTCTTTTCCCAAGCACAGGGTCAGAAAGGATCGGGACTTTTCAAAAGCCGGAGAGACCACAATCTCCTTGAACCGGACAACCTGGCGGTCAATATTGGGGATTTCAATGCCGATCACCGCCTTTCCGGGAATCGGCGCAACGATTCGAATACTGAGGGCTTTCAGTGCCAGGGACAGGTCGTCGGAGAGGCTAACGATTTTATTGATTTTCACACCCGGAGCCGGTTCATATTCAAATGTCGTGATGACCGGTCCTGGCGTGATGGCGGTGACCGAACCCTTGACGCCGAAATCCTCAAGCGTCTTTTCAAGAAGCCTGGCCTGTGATTGAAGATGTTCCGTGTCAAACTGGGAAGCACGCATTTCAGGATCATCCAGAAACGAAATGGAGGGCAGTTTAAAACCGTTTGGATTTTTCGTTGATTCGACCTTCAGGGGAAGCTCTTCCTGAACCATCTCGAAGACGTGCTGTGGTTGGGAAATCGGCAGGACCGGCGGATCTGCGGATTTTACCTTGGCAGGTTTAGAACGTTTTTTGAACGGATCTTTTTTCGGAGGCTCTTTGGGCAGGTTTTCCGGTTCGGTATGAGCGGGTATTCTGGAAAACACGAACAGAACAGCCATCCGGAAACGGTTTGCGAACCCGACCAGAGAAAATACGGTTGTCAGAATCAGGCCGATGATCCACAGCAGAAACAGAATTACCAATGAGCCTGAGATGTTGGTGTAAGCGATCAGGAACCGATGAAAGTAAAGCCCGAGCTGGCCTCCGGAAGAAAACGAATTTCCCCAGATCATGATATAATGGTCCCGGAATGATACCAGACCTCCGGTGGTAATGGCCAGAATCAGGCCACCGGTGATGGTGACGGCAATGGTGGTTCCAGGCCTGGCATTGAAGAAATGAATGCTGGAGATGAGCAGAATAATCGGAATCCAGTAAGATCCTAGCCCGAACAGGGTGATTAAATGACCCGAAACCGAGGCTCCCGCGTAGCCGAAAAAATTGTGAATCTGGGAGTTGACGCCTGAATGGTGGAAGAAAGGATCTTTCGGATCAAATTAAAACAAACTGAACAAGGTGAAAATCACCAGAAAAAAAAGCAGTATGCCGATAAGTTCTTTTCGCATGATGTCCTGAAAAATAAGCCTGAAAAATAAAAAAGATAAGACGGTCGCATTCTCGACAAAACATTGGACTGAATGTGAAAACAATTATTTAAGTTTATCATACTTGAGTTGTCCGGTCGCGTCAATATTGATGGCCCTTGATATGCAATATTATTCAGCGATGAAAATTGTGCGGCTTACCTTCAGGAACGAAAGAGAGTTCCCAACAATCGGCATTGCGTACAAACCGATAGAATTTGTAACCGAAGTGCGGTATAATCTTTTTTATGATTCGGTCGTCAGCAATATAACTTCGGGGTGTCAGAAAGTGAACAAAAACAACGAGACAGCGTACTCTTTCGAAGAAATACAAAACTGCATTTCTTTTCTGGAAACCCTGGCCAAAAACAGTAGCCAGATCGTAAATCTCTCTGAAGCACAGAGAATCGCCCTCATGACTGCAGCCGGACAACTTTCCCGCCCGGATCGACGCGAGCTTAAAAAACGAAACAAGGAAAAGAACCGAGTCCAGCGTCAGGTGGTTGTTCAGCATGAGCGCAGCGTCCGGGCAGCCACAGGAATCCGTCGCGCCCGGCAGGCCAGTGTGTTTTCCGCGCCGGTGCAGATTCCGGATTTGACTGCAGATATGAATTCAGAAAACAATGATTTAAAATCACCGCGCAATTGTTATGTCTGCAAAGCGGAATTTACAAAGCTGCATTTTTTTTACGATGCCATGTGTCCGAGTTGTGCTGAGTTTAACTATCAAAAACGCTTTCAGTCCGCATCCCTTCACGGACAGGTGGCGCTGATTACCGGTGCCCGCGTAAAAATCGGATACCAGGCAACGCTGATGATGTTGCGTGCAGGCGCCAGAGTCATTGCCACCACCCGATTTCCCGTGGATGCCGCGATGCGCTTTACGGGCGAAAAGGATTTTTCCGAGTGGGGTGACCGTTTGCATATTTACGGCCTGGACTTGCGACATACGCCAAGCGTTGAGATATTTTCAAGCTACATTGAACAGAATTATGATCGCCTTGACATTTTGATCAATAACGCGGCCCAGACCGTTCGAAGGCCGTCCGGCTTTTACACGCATCTGATGGATAACGAAACCAGAGCCATTGATGCGCTGTCGGAGAATGTCCGGTCTCTTCTGGGCCGGTATCATCTCTGCATCAATCAACTCGGTTCATTTTCGTTTCCGCACATCGGGTTGGAGCCGGCGTTCCCTGTAACCTGGAATGGAAAAGCCCCCGGAATCGGTCTGCGAGCCTCCGCGCAACTGTCACAGATTCCTTATGCATACGACCACAGTCTGGTTGCGGAAGCTATTTTCCCGAAAGGCGAGCTGGATGCCGATCTTCAGCAGGTGGATTTAAGGGAAACCAACAGCTGGCGCCTGCGGCTGGGTGAAATTCAGACTTCCGAGATGCTTGAGATTCAACTGGTGAATGCCGTGGCGCCTTTTGTGCTGTGCAACCGGCTGGTGCCGATGATGCGGCGCGACTATACCGGAAAGAAGCATATTGTGAATGTGACCGCCATGGAGGGAAAGTTTTTCCGTTTCAAGACAACGGGCCGTCATCCGCATACCAACATGGCCAAAGCAGCTCTCAACATGTTGACACACGCATCCGCCGCCGATCTTGCCAGGGACGGAATCTTTATGAATGCCGTGGACACCGGATGGGTGACGGACGAAGACCCGGCGAAACTGGCCGCCGTGAAACAGGAACTGCATGATTTTCAGCCGCCCCTGGACATTGTGGATGGTGCTGCCAGGATCTGCGATCCGTTTTTTCACGGAATTCTGACCGATACCCATTGGTGTGGGAAATTTCTGAAGGACTACCAACCCATTGATTGGTAAAGGCCTTTTTTTCAGATCCTTGCTTGACACTTAAGGGCGGTTTTCGTTAAAAGATAATTCATGAAAAAATTTCAATTTTCTAAAAAAGTTACCGCTATTCTGGTATACGGAAGACCACCTCTGGTTTTTGGGGGTCTGTGTTGCGCCCTTGCCGTCATGTGGACCCAGAATCCGGTTCTGTATACCCTGGGTGTTGTCTTTCTGTTCACCGCCATGGCCTTTGACCTGGTGGACGGCTGGTTTGCCGCGCGTTTCCAGCCCCA
>JAPLJE010000734.1 GCA_026388755.1 Deltaproteobacteria bacterium
CCGCTGCTGGAGGCGCGTCGTGAAGGCCGGAAACTGACGATTGCACAACATCGGTTCACTTATCTTCCAGGCGATTCAACCCAGACCTGGATTGTACCGGTGACGATTGCCGCATTTTCAAATTCCGGAGCATCCACCCGCCTCAACATGATTCTGGATCAACCCCTTCAGTCGTTCGATCTGCCGGAAGATACGGCAGCTTACAAAATCAATGCCGCTCAAACTGGCTGTTACCTGGTCAAATATCAGGACCCCGTGAATCTGAAAGCACTTGGGAACGCCATCCGGAACAAAACCCTTTCTCCGGAAGACCGCTGGGGGCTTCACGCGGATCTTTCTGCCTTGCTGATCCGTGGGGATGTGACTCTGGAAGCTTACCTGAACTTTCTGAGCCATTATGATGACGAAGACGCATTCCTGCCGCTTATCAGCATCGCCGATGCGCTCTGCCATCTCTGGCTGATTCTTGAAGACGGTCGCGGGCAAATTTCCGCCGCGGCAATCCCGCGGCTTGAATCCATTCTGAACCGTATCGGGTACGAGGCGCGCCCCGACGAGGCCTATACTCGCGAGATCCTACGTGATCAGGTTCTATGGCAGGCGGCCTTGATCGGCTCCCGCGCTGCGGCCGATTTTGGACGTTCTCAGTTTGCCCTGATGAAAGCGGGCAAAGATGTCAGCCCGGATATTTTAAAAAGTGCCATGCAGATCGGCGCGCTGACTGAAGGTCAAGATGCCTTTGACTGGCTGGAAAAGCGGTACCGGGAATCCGCAAGTGAGCAGGAGCGGGTGAACGTTCTGATCGCCCTGGGGGGTTTTACTGATAAGAAGGTCATTGCCAAAGCCCTGGACTATGTCATTCATCAGGTTCCGGCACGGAATCAGTTTATTCCAATCGTGTCCATGGCAGCCAACCCATCAGCGATTCCCCTACTGTGGGACTGGTACACGGCCAATCTGCCAAAAATCGAAACCTTTCATCCGCTCCTGCATGAAAGACTCATCACTGCGATCATTCCCTCTGCCGGGCTAAACCAGCCAGAGGAGATCCGGGGTTATTTCACCGATTATCTGAGCCGGTCGGAAAAAGCCAAAGACGCGATCATGCTGGCCCTTGAAAAAATGGAAATCAATCTGCGAACCCGAAAGATTGACCAAAATCGATAAAGATTCAGGAGAGCATCAGGATCAGGATGATATTGAATATCTCAGGAGCTTGAACGCTGACCTCCGCGTTTAGGGGATACTGTCATTCGAACTGCTTTCGAAACCGCCACATGCCCATTCCAAAAATGACGCTTCCCAGCAAAGCCATCTCAAGGATTTCATCCCAGAGAATGTCGATTCCGGCGCCTTTCAGCAGAATGCCGAATCCCGTGTTGATGTAATAGTGAAGCGGTGATGCGTACATGACCGTTCGCATCCACGCGGGCATGGCCTCCGGCGGGGTCCACGCGCCTGAGAGAAAGAGCATGGGGGTAAACACCAGGACCGTCATCATGCCGACCTGGGCCAGATTTC
>JAPLJE010000622.1 GCA_026388755.1 Deltaproteobacteria bacterium
AGAAATTGAAGGCTGCGGGATATACCCTGCTGGAACCCATGGAATGGTATATGGATCAGCTTCCTAAGGCAGAAACCAAGGACCCAAAATAGCGCCTTATTCATGTCCGTTACTGCTGAAGTTGAATATTCCCCGCCCTGCAGCGAACTCTTCATTTATTATCTCGAGGGTGATCTGCAGGAAGACCCCTCAGGCCTGAAACATTTCATCGGTAACTGGCAGGAAGACGGGTTTTCGTTTCTGTTTTTTACAGAGCCGTCTCTGGATCAGGTTCAGGATTTGGTCTATGTTACCCCCTTGTTGCGGTTTATTGATCACTATCAGATGTCATACCATGACTGGGTGGGTGATAAGGTTACGCCATTTTGCACCGATCGGTTTTTCATTTCACCTCCCTGGGACTCAACCATTGCGCCATCATCTAAATTGCGGATCACCCTGGATCCGGGGGTGGTTTTCGGAACCGGAGCCCACCCCACAACACGTGATTGCATCGAAGCCCTGGAGCTGGCCTTTCAGTCCCAGCCCGTTTACTCGGCGCTCGATCTGGGAACAGGCACGGGAATTCTTGCCGTCGCAGCGGCGCGTCTGGGATGTCAGCTTACCCTGGCCGTCGATATGAACCGTCTTGCCGCAAAGACTGCGCAAAGGAATATTCGACTCAACCAATTGCAGCAGTCAGTTCTGGTCGTCCAGGGAAGCGCTGACGATTTTATCCAGATTCAGACGGATCTTTTGATCGCCAATATCCATTATGATGTGATGAAACGACTGGTCTGCTCAGGCGGTTTTTTGAAAAAAAGCATTTTCATTTTATCCGGACTTCTTCGCAGCGAGGCAATGGATATCGAAAACAGGCTGAAGAAGCTGCCTGTTAGAATTTTAAACAAATGGGTGCGCGACGGAATCTGGTATACATATTGGGGCATAAGGAATTAGTGCGTCATGCGGATCAAATGCTGGGGGTCACGGGGCTCAATCCCTGTTTGCGGGGCAGAGTATCTCAAATACGGCGGCGATACAACCTGTATGGAAATTCAAGCAGAGAGCGGCGAGATCATCATCGTGGATGCAGGGACAGGGATTCGCAGACTTGGCAACCACCTGATGAAAGAAAACCTTCTGAAATACCATTTTATTTTTACCCATGCGCACTGGGATCACCTGATAGGGTTTCCTTTTTTCAAGCCCCTGGACTCCAAAGACGCGGTACTTCACATGCATCGCTGTCCGTTTCAGAAGACATTTGTTGAAACCATGCTTTCAAAGGTCATGACGCCTCCCAATTTCCCGATACGATATGCGGATGTAAAAGCTAAAATCGAATATGAGCAGGCCTGTCCTTCCCAGTTTGACATTGGTTCAGTTTCAGTTATTCCTATTCCGATCAGTCACCCCAACAGCGGCAGCGGCTACAAGTTTATTGAAAATGACAAAAAGTTCGTTTTTCTTACCGATAACGAACTGGGGTATGTTCACCCCAATGGATTACCGTTTGAAGCGTACCGGGATTTTTGTGAAGGCGCCGATCTTCTGATTCATGACGCTGAATACACGCCTGAGGAATACCGGACAACCATCGAATGGGGG
>JAPLJE010000217.1 GCA_026388755.1 Deltaproteobacteria bacterium
CAGGGTACCGGAAGCCGCCGCAAGGGTTTTTATGCGATGATAAAGATCCGGTTGAAATGTTTTGAATTCTTCCGCCACAACAGATGCTTTAAAAGCGAACATGCCGCTGTTCCAGAAATAATTGCCTGCCTCGACATAATGCCTGGCTGTCTGAAGATCGGGTTTCTCCACAAACCGGTTGATGGAAAGCGCGCCTTCGGAAATCAGGGTTTGTCCTTCGATATAGCCATAACCGGTTTCAGGATACCCCGGCTGGATTCCGAAGGTAACAATATAATCCGCAGCAGCCAGACGGATGGCGGACTCCAGCTTGCCGTGGAAACTGTCCACATCCTGTATCACATGATCCGCAGGAAAAATACAGAGAATGGCATCGGATTCGTTTCGAAGAATGTCAAAGAGTGCCAGAAGAATGGCCGGAGCCGTATTGCGCCCGCAAGGCTCGCTGATCACGTTCCCATTGGCGCTGATACCAATTGATATCATATGCCTGGATATTTCCATGGAATGCTCCCTGCCGCAGACAATTTTCACCTTACTGCTGTCCAGAACCGGCGAAAGGCGCTTGATAGTGCTTTGGATCAGGGAATCGCTTCCAATAAAACGGACCAGTTGTTTGGGATATAATTCCCGCGACACCGGCCAGAGCCGTGTACCGGAGCCGCCGGCAAGAAGCACCGGATAGACCGGAAGATGGGGAAAGATCATTTCAGGACTTCCCTTTTCTGTTGGGATAAGCATCTTTAGATCTCGCAGAGGATATTGCGGGGCTGCAATCCGTCTGAACAGCCGGATAACCCAAAAGCGCGTTGATATCGCGTTTGAGCTTGCTTCCTGCCTTTACTTTCAACTGCTCCGGAAGGGATATCACAATCTGGGTATGGTCTGGACTGCTCAGGCGCAGAATCGCCGGACAGGCGCCCGGATGGCTGCCCATGACGTCCCGAAGCCTGAGCAGGGTCTCCCGCTGGACCTGGGACAAATCCAGATTCACATGAAGGGTTGCCGCCCAGGTTTCCTCGGCCTTATCCAGAGGAATCAGGGTTTCTGCCAAAATCTTGACCGCATTATCGTCTTTTTGAACTGCTCCCTGAACCATAATGGCGACATCGCCGGATAGCAGTTCGCTGACAGACGCATAAAGATTCGAAAAAACCGTGATCTCAACACTTCCATTCATATCTTCCAGGGTGACAAAGGCCATCAACTCATCGCGCCGGGTTTTGATCACTTTCACGTTGCGGACGAAGCCACCGATGCGAACGGCCTCGCCATCCGCTTTGTCTGAAAGAGAAAGGGAATCTGCTGTCGCAAACTTGTCCAGAAGATCCTCAAATCCCTGCAAGGGATGGCCGGTAATATAAAACCCCAGGGTTTCCTTCTCCAGCAGGAGCCGCTGCTTTTCATCCCATTCCGCCATATCGGGAAGCGGAGAATGACCGATTTTCTGCTCACCTTTGACACTTCCGCCAAAAAGTCCCATTTGGGGATCTGACCGCTTTCGGTGAACCAGCTGACCGTAATCAACGGCATCCTCAACGGCGGCCATCAGTTGAGAACGCTTTGCGCCGGTTGAATCAAAAGCCCCGCATTTGATCAGGCTCTCAATCACCCGCTTGTTGACTTTTTTCAGCTCCACCCGTTCACAAAAATCAAATAAAGATGTAAACCCGCCTTTTCTGCGTTCCTCGATGATGCTTTCGATGGCAGCCTCGCCAACATTCTTGACGGCAACCAGGCCGAACCGGATTTTGGAACCCGCAACCGTAAAGCTTTTTTCGCTTTCATTGATATCCGGAGGCAGCACTTCGATATCATGGCTGCGACATTCGGCAATGTATTTGACCACGCCGTCCGAGGAGTTCATTTCACAGGTCAGAAGGGCCGCCAGAAGCTCAACCGGATAATGGGCCTTTAAAAAAGCAGTCTGATAGGCGATCAGGGCATAGGCGGCGCTGTGGGATTTATTGAATCCATATCGCCCGAATTTTTCCATCAGATCGAAGAGTTGGCTGGCTTTATCCTTGGGAATGCCTTTCTCCTGAGCCCCATGAACAAAACGGTCCCGGTGTTTGGCCATGATTTCGGCGATCTTTTTTCCCATGGCTTTTCGCAAGTCATCTGCTTCGGACATGGTATAATTGGCCAGCTCGGCCGCAATCTTCATGACCTGTTCCTGGTACACAATAACGCCGTAAGTTTCCTTTAATACCGGCTCCAGCTCAGGCACCAGATATTCCACGGTTTTCCGGCCATGCTTGCGGTCCACAAAATCATCCACCATGCCGCTTTCCAGAGGGCCCGGACGGTAAAGCGCCACCAGTGCCGTGACATCGTCAAAGCATTCGGGCTTCAGGCGGACAAGCAGATCCTTCATGCCGGAGCTCTCCAGCTGAAAGACACCGGTGGTGTCCCCGGAAGCCAGCAGGCGATAGGTGTCGGGATCGGAAAAATCCAGATCCAGTAGATCCGGAAGCGTTTTTCCCTGATCCTTTATCATTTGAAGGGCTCCGGCAATGACCGTAAGGTTTCGAAGCCCCAGAAAATCAAACTTGACCAGGCCGATTTTCTCCACACATTTCATGTCGAACTGGGTGACAACTTCCCCCTTTTTCCCCCGGTACATGGGCAAATAATCCACCAGGGGCCGATCTCCGATGACCACTCCCGCAGCGTGGGTCGAGGCGTGACGGGGAAGCCCTTCCAGAACCCTGCAGATGTTGATGAGTTCCGCCACTTCCGGCCTGCTTGCCACCATTTCCGCCAGTTTCGGCTCCTGTTTAAGCGCCTCATCCAGGCTGATGTTGAGCACATCCGGAATCATTTTGGCGATGGTGTCCACTTCGCGCAGGGGAATGTCCAGGGCCCGCCCCACATCCCTGATTACGGCCCGGGTTTTCATCGTCCCAAAAGTAATGATCTGGCTGACATAATCGCCCCCGCCGTAGCGGTCCACCACATATTTATACACCTGTTCCCGACCGTTGATGCAGAAATCCACGTCAATATCCGGCATGCTTTTCCTGCCGGGATTCAGGAACCGCTCAAATATCAGTCCGTGTTCAAGGGGATCCAGGTCGGTGATTCCCAGAGAAAAAGCCACCAGGCTTCCGGCCGCGGACCCACGGCCCGGACCCACGGGAATCTGATTTTCCTTGGCGTACTGGATAAAATCCGCAACAATCAAAAAATAGCTGGGAAACCCCATCTCCTTGATTGCAGCCATTTCATATTCCAGGCGGGCCAGATAGGGCTTTTCATCCTTATCCGGGTGTTTTTTTAAAATCTGGCGCCATACCCGCGCATACCCTTTACGGGTTTTTTCATCAAAGATATCGTCCGCGGAGCGCTCGCTCGTGGATTCATATTTGGGGAAATGAAAGGTCTTGAAATCGAATTCCAGGTTGCATCGCTTAGCAATGTCGACAGTATTGGCAAGGGCGCCGGGATAAGATTTAAAATCCGCAACCATTTCGTCCCTGGACTTGAAATAGAGCTGGTCCGTCCGGAATTTAAAACGGTCTGAATCATGAATGGTTTTTCCGGTCTGAATACAGAGCAGCACGTCATGTGCCCGGACATCGTCCTGGTCCAGGTAATGGCAGTCATTGGTCGCAACCATCGGAATGGACAGCCGTCGGCTCATATCGAGCAGGGACTGATTGACGTGATCCTGGATGTCGATACCGTTGTTTTGAACCTCCAGAAAAAAATTCCCCTCACCAAAAAGGCTCAGATAAAACCGGGCGGCTTCATCTGCTGCATCCTGCCGGCCGTCCTTGATGAGCCGGGGAATCTCGCCATGAAGACAGGCGGAAAAGGCAATGAGCCCCTTGGTGTGTTCTTTGAGGATATCCTTGTCGATCCTGGGTTTGTAGTAAAACCCCTCAAGCTGCGCAATGGTGGCCAGTTTGCAGAGATTCCGGTAGCCTTCTTCATTTTCGGCCAGCAAAATGATATGAGAAAGCCCTTTATTGTCCTGGGCGGTTTTTTCGGCAATGGAACGCGGCGCAATATAGCATTCACACCCGATGACCGGTTTGATGCCGGCTTTATGGGCTTTTTCATAAAACTCGACGGTCCCGAACATGGTCCCATGATCGGTAATGGCGACGCTGTCCATGCCGTATGTTTTCACCCGCTGCAAGAGTGGCTCTATTCGAATGGCGCCATCCAGAAGGCTGTACTGGGTGTGAACGTGAAGATGTACAAAATCAGTCATTGCATCCTTAAATACAAACGGCCCAATAATTAATCGAGCCGATAATTCGGCGCTTCCTTGGTAATGATCACGTCATGAACATGGCTTTCCCTGAGTCCTGCGGCACTGATCCGGATAAACGTCGCCTTTTCCCTCAGCTCTTCAATGGACTTGCATCCGGAATACCCCATGCCAGCCTTGAGTCCACCGATCAGCTGAAAAATATTGGCCGAAAGCGTCCCCGAGTATGGTACCCGTCCCACAATGCCTTCAGGGACCAGTTTGTCGTC
>JAPLJE010000013.1 GCA_026388755.1 Deltaproteobacteria bacterium
CAGCCGCCACATATCGCTAAGCCCGGTATAGCGCCACATTCCCCGATACATGCCATAGCCGTAAAACACAACAACCTTTATCACCAGCAGATACGGAAGGATAGCCAAAATATTATCCATCTGTCCGGCGATCTGAAATTCAAACCGCAGCGCATAGGCTCCAAAGTGTGCCAGGATGAACAACACCAAGTCTGTCAGGAGGATAAAGTAAAAGTTTGGGTTTTTAAATCGACTGAGCATGTACTAACCCCATTTATCTCAATTTAAAGATTTGACCCTCACAACATATTTAACTGCGCCGTATCACAAAAGCCAGTTTTCAATCTTCAGATCAGATACCCGTTCAAATTCCCTGGTGTTGTTTGTCACAAGTACCGTATCGATGAACAGGGCATGAGAAGCAATGAGCAGATCCATGGCGCCGATTGGTGTTCCCAGCTTCTGAAGTTGCGCACGAATCTGTCCATAAAGACGAGATGCCTCTCCAGGCCAATCCAGAAGAGTGACAAATTCCAGAAAATCTTTCAAAGCAGATTCATTCTTCTTTTTCTTCTGTGAATTGGCAACACCGAACCAGAGCTCCGCAGCTACAATACTGGATATCCCGACTTCCTCTGAAGTGAGAAGGGACAGGCGACTGCGCATCGATACCGGCCGATTCTTGATCAGTGCAATGCATGCGTCGGTGTCCAGCATGTAACGGATCACCATGGAACATTTTCCTCCAACACCATATCTTCGATTGACTCTGGAAAGTCATCGCTGAATTTCCGTCCACGATCGAAATAATCCTGCCAGGTTTTTTTCAAAGGCCTCAGGACCACATCTCCATCTTTCCAGAAGACCTGAACTTTTGCTACATCCAGGTTAAATTCCCTGGGCAGCCTGACTGCCTGCGAATTACCCGACTTGAACACCCTGGCCGTTTTCATGATCTTTTCATCTCCATTTCATGTAATGTATACACAAAACATATATACTTTATTGCCGGGAATGTCAAATAATCGTGAAGAAGTGACCGGTGGCGGACTGTTTTCAAATCAGGTCCGTATCAACGCTGCGATTTGTCAGAAGGGTCGGTACGGTTTCCGTTGAAAAGCTGGAACAGATAAAACAGGCCGTTAAGACTGTCATCGACGCTGATTAGTTTTGATTTAACCCCATTATCAATAGCGAAAGTTAAGTGTTCTGGTTTGACTTTAATGATTAAGTTTGTTATTTTTGTTTAAAAGTTTAAATGTAACAGGAGCAACTCATGCCAACAGTTATGAAAATCAGTCCCCAGGGACAAATCCGGATACCCAAAAAAGTGCTTGAATCGCTTAAAATAGTTCCGGGAGATTATATTGAAATGGATGTCGAAAGCGGTCATGCGGTTTTAAAACCCCGTAAGCTCATCGATCCATCACAGGGATGGTACTGGACAAAAGAATGGCAGAAAGTCGAAACGGATGTGGATGAAGAGATCAAAAATGATCAGCTTTCACCGACTTTTCACACCGCTGAAGAAGGTCTGAAATGGCTAAACGAGTAGACAGCTACCGTTTCAGCAAGAGGTTTAAAAAACAATACAAAGCATTGCCTCATGAAATTCGTCAAATTTTTGATAAAAAGTTGATGTTATTTCTTGCAGATATGCTCCACCCATCTCTCAGGGTCAAAAAAATTCAGGGTTCTGGCGGTTGTTGGGAAGGTTCGGTTACAATCTTTTAACCCCAATCCCCAGATCTCTCCTGTCAAAATTCCCCAAATATTTATGCGCATTCCAAGTTCTCGGGTAGTGTCGGTGTTCCGTTGACGTAAATCTGTAATTTTATGATAAATCAATAAGTTGCGTTCAATAAACAAAACCATAAAACATTGGGAAAACGGTCAGTTACCAATCATGTCAACTATGTACAGACACTACCTGTTAACGCAAAGACACAAGGTCGCAGATGCGCCACTTTTTCAGAAACACATAGAACAGCGTAGTCATTGACAATTGCACATGTAGTCGCTATACTCCAGTAAAAAAGTAAAGAGGTACAACAATGCGAATCAGCAGCAAACGACAAATATCAATTCCCAAGCATATCATGACAGCCATGAATCTTGAACCTGGCGATGAAATCGACATCCGGGTTGAAAACGGTGCTGCCCATCTTATTCCCATTACCACGATTAAGATGCCCAGGGACCAGGCGTGGTTCTGGACAAAGGAATGGCAGGAAAAAGAAAGGGAAGCCGACATCGACATCGCCGAAGGAAAAGTCCGGGATTTTGATAGTCTTGAAGCACTTATGAAAGACCTGCACAGTGATCATTAGACGGACAAACGCCTTTCTTAAGGATTACAGGGGACTGCCCTCCGAGATCCAGGAACGCGTCGATAAACAGCTGTATTTGCTGTTTAAGAATTTTCGCCATCCTTCCCTGAGACTGAAAAAATTGGGCGGAACGGATAAATTTGAAATCCGTATCAGCAAGGGATACCGCTTGACCTTGCGTCTTGAAAAAAACGAGATCGAACTGCGGCGTGTCGGCACACACGACATCCTGAGAGAAGAGGGATAAGGAAGGAAAAAAATCTTTTCCGAATACCACTTTTCAAAGATTTTTATGCCACACCACCCGGTTCACATAATCCGTGTAGCTCACAATAATCCTCGCCACTTTTTCAGACACGTTGGTTATCTGATAATCCTCAACCATCCGCAGATTTCTTTCCGCTCCCCGGCCCTGGGCTTCCAGAATAGCCATCCATTTCTGAACCGTCTGGTAAATGCCGGTCTGTCTCCGGTTTGGCAACCTGGACAGGTTCCGGTTTTTAAATCGGCTGAGCATGAACGGATCCCTTATGCCATATTATTTCTTGCCCCGACACGGGGCGCCTCGAATGTCAAGTTAAAGAATGACCCCTCTATCCCCAAACGGGGAGACAGATGAATCCTTGTTCTTTGAAATGCTTGTCAAGGGTGAAGGCGGTTGTAACCCCCAAAAGCCGCATGGTTTCAAAGCTAACACAGTCAACAAGACTCAGTTTTTTCCTATCGGCAGCAAGCATGACCCCAATTGCAGCATGATGCACCGCTTTGTCAATCCATTCAATCCGGAGCACAGGAACAATATCTTCATGAAACAGCTTTATCGCTTTCATGCCTAACCGGTTCTGCACAAGGGCGCAGGTTTCCACAAGGACATAATTGGTTGACACGAGGGTTTCCTCGGACGTCAAAATATCCATCCAGGTTTTTGCCGCCATGGTATGACTCGCATCGTCCATGTCCAGGACCGCAATGAAGCCCGACGTATCGATAAAAATGTTCATTCGCCAAAAATCTCTGCCAGGTAAGAATCGTGAGAGGCTGCCAGGTCCTTAACACCGGATCTGAAACGACCAGCGGCCGCCATTGCCCGTCTCCGACGCAGCCCATCTCCCCCTGCCTGCTTCGCCTTGGCAAAATAATCAATGGCCTGCCTGATAATTTCAGCCATTGATTTATGCTGGGCTGCAGCCATTTTTTTCAGCAACACCACCTGTTCTTCCGGCAACTGTATCTGCGTTCTTACCATATATGCCCCCATTGGTGATTACACTTTACAGATATATGATAACAGTTATGCTGCAACATGTCAATCTTCGTAAACGGAATGCCGCCATTTTCACATTTTAGTTCGTCTACAAGGCACATCCGAAAGTTTATATGAAAGAGCGTCCCCCAATGCCCTCTTGACAAATTGTATTTTATAAATTACAATTTAAGCATGATTGAAATTATTCAGAGTACCACCTTTTCCCAATGGCTGGGTGGTCTGAGAGATCGCCAGGCACGGATGCGTATCCATGCGAGACTTGACCGTTTGGTTTTAGGCCATTTTGGCGATGTGCATCCCGTTGGGCACGGGCTTTCCGAGTTGCGTATTCACAGGGATTAAATTATGGCTGAGAAATTTACACGCTACGATACTGCCGAATACCTTAAAACCGATGCGGATATGGCGGAGTATCTTGATGCATGCCTGGAAGAAGCTGGGGACGACCCTGCTTTTATCGCCCACGCACTGGGCGTAATTGCGCGTGCCCATGGAATGTCTCAACTGGCACGTGACACTGGCTTGGCACGTGAAAATCTGTATAAAGCGCTTTCATCCGACGGTAACCCCGAATTCGGCACAATTCTGAAGGTTATCAAAGCCCTTGGCTTAAAACTTCACGCACAATCAGCTTAACTTATATTTGGAAATCGCTGGATATTTCTTCTGACAGCCTGTTTGAGAACCCTGGTTTCTACATTGTATAATTCGGCCAGATCTCGGTCCAGAATGACCTTCCGCCCTCACGATTTCACGACCTTTTAACCCCAATCCCCAGATCTCTCCTGTCAAAATTCCCCAGATATTTATGGGCATTCCACGTTCTGGATACTTCCAGCTGCCGCCGGGGACATATATGGCCCCCCGCTTGCCGCACCATCTGTAATCGCCATATTGCCACCGTTGCGACGGCTGAAAAAAGCCGGCGTATCGATCACGCTCCTGATCTAGCGCATATATCCTCAGCCCATATTTAGCAGCCAGATCTTTGGACTCGAAATGATTCGCATATACTAAAAAACCGACCCCCACCAGAATCACACTGAGCTTTGTCATCAGAGCCGATACGCGCCTGACCCGAGCAGGCAACACATCATCGCCAACCGTCAGAGAATACCCCAGGTTTAAAAATATCAGCAGCCATATCATGGGGATATACTGCATGGTCTGGAACAACCCGTATATATGGAAACTGATGATGGATATAATCACCGGAATATTGAACAGGTTCTGGTTTTTGATCAGGTCGGCAATCAGAATCATCGCCGCATATCCGATGATGAGTAGCCACAGAAAAAGCCCCACAACTCCGCCACTGACAAATATGGAGAGAAAAACGTTATGCGGCGAGTCATGAATAAACGGATCTTCCCCGCAGAATTTTGAAAAAAATGATCCGGGAATTTTGATCAGATTATGGGCGTGCCAGTTAAACGATTCATATCCCATTCCATACACAGGGCTTTCTTTACCCACATTTATGCCCTGCTTCAATGTCATATCACGGCCACCTGTATCCAGTTTTTCAATGCTATTCACCTGATTTTTCAAAAATTGGGCCGTATCCCCTGAACCGGTGTTAATTCCCTTTATACCGGTGATAGATTTCAAATGATCGGTAAGCGGCATCAAACCATAAAAGATGAGAAGTAAGCTTATAACGATGGTAACCGGCACCGAAACAGCAACCTTGGCAAAATCCAACCACCTGAAATGAATTATTTCAAAATGCCCTTCCTTTAAAAAATAGGAAAATGACCAGCAAAAAAACAGAATCAATGGATAGATAACCCATCCGGCTCTTCCCCCTGATAAAATGAGCGCAATCTCACAGATCACCAGACACCCGAACAAAAACACCTTCCACCACAGCTTATTTATCTTGCTCATAAAACCAATCATGGCAAAAGGAGTTGCCGTCAAAACGAATTCCGCAAAACAATTCCTGTTCTGGAAAGTGGAATGAAGGACCCCAGGAGTACTCGTACTTCCAAATCGATACCACTCCAATGAAATAATCCCATAGAAATCAAGCAGCCCGATAAATGCGCAAAAAACAGCGCCGGAGAATATTCCGGCAAACAAATATTTAAATGAATTATTGCGATCATCCCCTTGCGAAAACTGGATCGCCAATACAACGAAAAGCAGTAACTGGATAACCACCGCAACGGCATAATAAAAGCCATAAGGCGGTCCAATAAACAGATAGTATAGCGCATCTGGAAAACCAAAAAACCAAAAATCCCGAACAATCTGCCTGACCGGCATCAAGAGAAGCGAGAATACGGATAAACAGGCATAACACAATATAAGAAGGGTTAATTTTTCACTTAACCCATTCTTCGTCTTTTTCCGTTTATTGATCAAAAACAAGGTCGTGGCAATGCAAGTCACAATAAGCTCAAAAACGCGACTCTGGATATCAATCGATCCAAACCCGAACAAAAAAAACGAAAGCCCGAACAAAAACAATAACACTTTTAAATATTTTGGAAATATAACGACAAAACCGCATGCCAATATTCCACATCCCAGAAATATCGCGATATATCCATTATAGGGCGGATAATAAAAAATCGTGCCAAACCGGATCACCAGATTCCAGATCAAAAAAACAAGCGTCAACACATCAGATGTTCTGAATTTACTTCCAAAACCCACACTCGCATTCAACCCCACGCAATTCACCCGTTCCTTTAAACGTGAAAGCGTGAAATGGTTTCGCCTTCACTCCCTCACGCCCTCACGTTTTTTCACCTTTACGCCTTCACACTTTTTCGCCCTTACGCTCTCCGGCATTTGAGTACAATATCAATCACCCGATCCAGATCAGAATTGGTCATCGCCGTTCCGCTCGGTAGACACAGCCCCCGCTCAAACAAATCCTCCGCCACTTTCCCACCAACACACCGTGCTGTATATTTTCTTTTGTCCGTCTGTGTTTTTCTGTGTCTTTCTGTGGCCAATTCAAAAACCGGCTGAAGGTGCATCGGCTTCCACACCGGCCTTGACTCGATATTTTCAGCTTCCAGCGCCTGCCGCACCGCTTCGCAGTCTACCCCGAACATCTCCGGCGTTATCAGCACCACGGTCAGCCACCGGTTGCACCTGCCATACGACGCCTCCGGCATGAATTCAATCCCAGGAATGTCCCCACACCCCAACGCCGCATGGTAATAGTCGAATATCTCCCGCTTTCGTCGCACCCGCTCATCCAGCACTGCAAGCTGCCCCCGGCCAATCGCAGCCAAAATATTGCTCATCCGGTAATTGTACCCGATTTCCGTATGCTCATAATGAACAAACGGCTCCCTAGCCTGTTGAGACCAGAACCGTGCCTTTTCAATCAATTCCCCATCATCAGAAGCCAGCATCCCCCCGCCTGATGTCGTCATGATCTTGTTCCCGTTAAACGAAAACACCGCAGCCCTGGCTCCCTTGCCAGCATGAAGCCAGCGACCAGTTCCGCTCTTCCCAACTTCAGATCTTCCTAACTTCAGACCTTCTTCATCAGCCTTTACACTTTCACTCTCTCCTGCCCTCTCACTCTCACGTTCATCCGTTCTCAGATATCTTGCGCCCATCGCCTCCGCCACATCCATCACCACCGGCACGCCAAAGCGTTCACACACCTCATAAATCCGCGCATAATCGCAGCACTGTCCATACAGATCCGTCGGCACCACCGCCTTTGGTAAATTTCCAGCCTTCGCGCACCGCTCCAGTTCCGCCTCCAACAATACCGGATCCATGTTCCAGGTTTCCCTGTCGCAGTCGATAAAGACCGGGGTTCCCCCCAGAAACGTCACGGGGGTCACACTCCCGATAAAGGTCAGAGTCGAGCAAAGCACTTCATCCCCCGGCCCGATCCCCAGATATCTCAGCCCCAGGTGCATGGCCGCTGTCCCACTTGCAAGCGCCACGCAATACTGTAGCCCCGTATATTCGGAAAACTCCCGCTCAAAGGCATCCACCTGCGGCCCCAGTGGCGCAATGTAATTGCTTTCAAAAGCCTTCTGCACATATTTGATTTCATCACCACCCATGTGGGGAGGGGATAAAAAAATGCGATTTTTCATTATGAATTCAGTTCCCGTTCATCCATTTTGCTGATGGAATCGATTATCTTCTCTTTCATCTTCATATTTGGCATCTTGATTGCTTTCCGCCTTAGCGTCTTTGCGTCAGACTTTTGGCTGGTACCCCCGCCACCACCGCATCAGTCGCCACATCCCGGTTCACAAAGCTGTGCGCCCCAACTACAGCGTTTTCGCCAATGGTCACCCCCGGCATAATTGTGGAATGGCTGCCGATTTTACAGTTTTTCTTCAACACCACCGGGCCAGTTTTGTCGTCAATGGTCGAAACCGAATAAATGGAACAATGCGACCCGATCTGCACAAAATCCTCGATCGACACCCCATATTTGGCATTGATATATGTAAAGGCACCAATATCAGTTTTGTAGCCTAACTCAAGTTTATCCTTATTCTGAACCACCCAATTATACTGGGTAAGCTTGCCTTCTTCAATTTCAGGATATTGCCAATTATCAAATCGATTACATTCGCTCATTTAAATTTCCCATAAATTCTTCTGCGGTTGCTTGTCCAGGCTGACTTATGCCTTCACATCGAATGACTTTAACAATTGTCAACCAAAGGATCTTGATGTCCAATCCCAGTGTCCAGTGATCCGCATACCA
>JAPLJE010000364.1 GCA_026388755.1 Deltaproteobacteria bacterium
GGATATCGTGATTTTCACCGATATGCTTCTTCCTCTTTTTGTGGGACGGGAAAAATCCGTTCTGGCCGTTGAAGAAGATGTTTCAAAGGATGGGTTTATTTTTCTGGCAACGCAGAAAGAGACCGGCGTTGAAAATCCGAAGCCTGACCAGATTTATGAAATTGGCACCATCGGTCGGGTGCTGCGGATGCTCAAACTCCCGGATGGCCGGGTTAAAGCTCTGGTTCAGGGAGTCGCAAAAGCCAGAATCATCCAGTATACCCGAAAAAAATCCCTGTACCGCGTCAGGCATGAGGTCATCGCCCAGGTTCCCGTCAAGGAAATGACGATTGAAATACTGGCACTTATGCGCAATGTCCGGGAGAATTCCGACAAAATCCTGGCTTTCCGGGGGGAAATGACCGGAGACGTCAGCGCCATTCTGGAAAGCATTGATGATCCGGGCAAGCTGGCGGATCTGGTGGCCTCCAACCTCAGACTCAAAATCGATGAATCCCAGAAGGTTCTGGAAGTTACGGATTCGGTAGAACGACTGCAAAAAGTTAATGATCTGCTCTCCCGTGAAGTGGACCTGTCCTCCATGCAGGCCAAAATTCAGTCCAATGTACGGGATGAAATCGCCAAAAGCCAGCGGGATTATTTCCTGCGGGAACAGGTTCGAGCCATCCACAAGGAGCTGGGGGAAAGCGATGAAAAAGCCCTGGAAATAGAAGAGTATCAGAAAAAAATCAAGCGCGCCAAAATGAGCAAAGAGGCGGAGACCGAAGCCTTAAAGCAACTCAAGCGGCTGGAGCAGATGCATCCGGATTCCGCGGAATCCTCGATTGTCCGGACCTACCTGGACTGGCTGGTGGATATGCCCTGGAGCAAATCCTCCAAAGACGACATCAATATCAAGGAGGCCAAAAAAGTTCTGGATTCCGACCATTACGGACTCAAGAAAATCAAGGAACGGATTCTCGAGTACCTGAGCGTTCGCAAACTCAACCCGAAAATGAAGGGGCCGATTCTGTGTTTTGTCGGGCCTCCCGGTGTCGGGAAAACCTCTTTGGGCCGCACCATTGCTAAGGCCATGGGCCGGAAATTTTTTCGAATTTCCCTGGGCGGAATCCGGGATGAGGCGGAGATTAGAGGGCACCGCCGTACTTATATCGGCGCGCTTCCCGGTCGGATTTTGCAGGGGCTTAAACAGTGCGGCACCAACAATCCGATATTCATGATGGATGAAATCGACAAGCTGGGATCTGATTTTCGCGGCGATCCGTCCTCGGCCCTTCTGGAAGCCCTGGATCCGGAACAGAATTCGTCTTTCAGCGATCACTATCTGAATCTGCCGTTTGACCTTTCAAAGGTCATGTTTGTGCTGACCGCCAACATGACCGATACCATCCCGTCCGCGCTTCTGGACCGGATGGAAATCATCATGCTCTCTGGCTATACCGAAGAGGAAAAGACCGTCATTGCCGAAAAATACCTGCTTCCCCGTCAGCTGAAAGAAAACGGAATCAAGGCCAGGGACCTTCAAATCAGTCCGGTTGCACTGCAACAGATTATCGCCGAATACACATCGGAGTCTGGCGTCCGAAATCTGGAGCGGGAAATCGGAACCCTCTGCCGGAAGGTGGCGCGAAAGCTTGCCGAAGAGCAAAAAGGCCCCTTTACCATTTCAAAAAACAACCTGCATAAATATCTGGGCATCCCCAAATACATTACGGAGATGGATCAGGAAGAGAGTCAGGCAGGGCTGGCCACGGGCCTTGCATGGACCCAAGTGGGCGGAGAAGTCCTTTATGTTGAAGCTTCGCTAATCGGCGGAAAGGGCGAAATGATCCTTACCGGTCAGCTTGGCGATGTCATGCAGGAATCCGCGAGGGCCGCCATGAGTTATGCCCGTACTAAACTTGCCGAATTCCACATTGAGGAAAATGTATTTGAAAATCAGGATGTCCATATTCATGTGCCTTCCGGCGCAACGCCCAAGGACGGGCCTTCCGCGGGCATTGCCATGGCAACCGCGCTGATTTCCATCCTGTCCAACAAGCCGGTGAATAAATATGTCGCCATGACCGGAGAAATAACACTGAGGGGAAGAGTGCTTCCGATCGGCGGGCTGAAGGAAAAGGCTCTTGGGGCCTTGCGCGCAGGAATCAAAACTATCGTGATCCCGGAAAAAAACAAACGGGATTTGGAAGAGATCCCGCTTTATGTTAAAAAGAAAATCAATTTCATTCCCGTTAAAAACATGTCCGAAGTGCTGGATATCGCCTTCAAGCTCGATGAGGATTGATGCGGATTCTTGCGGTTGATACGTCCACCCGCAGTTGCAGCGTAGCCGTCGTGGACGGGAATGATCTGCTGGCCGAGGTCACGTCCGGAAACGGCCAAACCCACTCCAGACACCTGATGGCCATGATTGATTCGGCGCTTGGACTTGCCGGCCTGAATCTGTCCATGACAGACGGCTTGGCCTTCACGAGCGGGCCCGGCTCCTTTACGGGTCTTCGGATTGGCATCAGCACGATTCTGGGGCTCAGCGCAGCCACCCGAAAACCTATCGCGGGCATTTCCGGTCTGGATGCGCTGGCCATGCAGGCGGCAACTCCGGACATGACGATCTGCCCCCTGATTGACGGCAGAAGAAACGAAGTCTATTGTGCGCGTTACCGGTGGGTAAATGGAGAACTGG
The DNA here is from genome assembly GCA_026388755.1 of Deltaproteobacteria bacterium. Lineage (GTDB taxonomy): Bacteria > Desulfobacterota > Desulfobacteria > Desulfobacterales > Desulfatirhabdiaceae > RAAP-1. The sequence continues at coordinate 2,687 of JAPLJE010000364.1, forward strand.
TCAAGGAAGTGGCCGAGCAGGTTCTGTCGCCGGAGCTGGCGATAACCGGCCTGAACTCGCCGGTACTGTTTGCGGGAAATGGCGCGCAGCTTTATCAAGCGCTGATCCGGGACCGCATGGGTGATGCCGCCCGATTTGCTCCCAACTGCCAGAATACGTTAAGGGCCTCAACCGTGGCATGGATCAGCATGAAACGCTTTGAAATCGGCGACGTGGATGATATATACCGGTTTAAGCCCATGTATATTCGAAGATCCGATGCCAAAATACCGGCCCCTTTCAAACCGTTGTAAGAGATCCCATGAAAGAACTCATTGAACTCACAAAAAGCCTGATCCGGTATCCATCGGTGCACAGCAGGCCCGATCAAATCCACGCCTGCGCCGATTACATCGAAGTGTATCTGGAATCTTCCCGCATTGCCTTTCAGAGATTCAATTTCAACAACACCCCTTCGATTCTGGTCCTGCCGGAAAACCAATCTGCGCCGGTGGTGCTGATGAGCCATTTTGATGTTGTGGATGGCCCGGACCGCCTGTTTTCGCCATGGGAGGAAAACGGCTGTCTTTATGGCAGGGGCAGCATTGACGACAAATACGCGGTGGCCCTGTCCCTGGTTCTCTTGAAAAACCACGTTGACAGGCTCAGAGCCCTGAGAAAAAGCCAGGACGCGTTGAGTTTCGGCGTTCTCTTGACCGGAGATGAAGAAACCGGAGGCACGAACGGCGCTCAAAAAATCCTTCATGAATTCAAAACCGATTTTTGCATTGCGCTGGATGGCGGCAACTTTCGTAAAATCGTCGTAAAGGAAAAAGGAATTCTGCGGCTGAAGCTGATCTCCAGGGGAAAAACCGCTCATGGCGCCAGGCCCTGGCTCGGCGAGAACGCCATTGAGCGGCTGATAGACGACTATCAGCGATTAAAGGCTTTTTTTGATGTTTCAGCCCCGGATCACTGGCACCGCACCCTTAATTTCAGCATCATGCATGCAGGAAGCGTTATCAACCAGGTCCCGGATTATGCCGAAGCCCTTTTTGACATCCGCTATACCGAGGACGATGATATCGATGCTCTGGTAAAGGCTATTCGCGCGAACATTCAAGGGGAAGTTCAAGTGGTATCCACATCCCCGATGTTCCTGAGCGGAAAATCCCCCTACCTCGACAGACTCCTATCCTTTTCCCCGTCAACGCAGCTCGGGTGTGCACACGGAGCCAGCGATGCCCGTCATCTGGCGGATCACGGTATTCCAGGAATTGTCTGGGGCGCGGACGGCGACATGACCCAGCATGCTGAAAACGAACATATTGATATCGACAGTTTTATCAGGCTTTACAATATATTGGATCAATTTTTAAGCAACATCGGAACTCCATGACATGATACAGTTAATTCGCGGATTCAAGGACATCCTTCCCGGAGAAGTCGAACTCTGGCAGTTCATTGAAAATCAGACCACATCCTTGTTTGAGAATTTCGGTTTCAAGGATATTCGTATTCCCATCATGGAACGCACCGAGCTTTTTTCCCGAAGCATCGGCGAGGAAACGGACATCGTTGAAAAGGAAATGTATACTTTTCCGGACCGAAAAGGGGATTTGATTACCTTAAGGCCCGAAGCCACGGCCTCCATTGTCCGATCCTATATTCAACACCGCATGTACGCCACCGATCCGGTTCAAAAACTCTACACCATCGGCCCCATGTTCCGTCGGGAAAGACCCCAGAAAGGACGGTACCGGCAGTTTTATCAGATCGATGCCGAGGTGTTCGGCGTTTCCTCGCCGCTGATGGACGCACAGATCATGTTCATGCTGATGACCTTGTTTACCCGGCTGTCGGTCACTGATTGCACGGCCAAAATCAATTCCCTGGGATGCCCGGACTGCCGTCCGGCATTTACAGTCGGCCTGTCCCAGCTACTCTCGGCAAAAGCAGACTCGCTTTGCGAGGACTGCTCACGCCGAAGCGCCAGAAATCCCCTTCGGGTTCTGGACTGCAAGGTTCCCGCATGCAAAGCAGCCATGGCGGATGCGCCTTCGATCCTGGATTTCCTTTGTCCGGACTGCCGCAGCCATTTTGATTCGGTCATGCGGCATCTGACGCTTCTGGGGGTATCGTTCGAGCTGGACAAGCGCCTGGTCCGGGGCCTGGATTATTACACCCGGACGGCTTTTGAAATCCAGACCACGCTTCTGGGCGCGCAAAGTGCCATTGCCGGCGGCGGAAGATACGATAGCCTGGTCAAGGCCCTGGGCGGACCCGACATTCCGGCAATCGGCTTTGCCATCGGTGTGGACCGTCTGGCGGAAATCGCGGCTCAAAGTCACCCCGATTTAACCAGAAAACCAAAAGTATTCATTGCCGCCTTGGGAGAAATCAGCCTGACTCTGGCCTTTGAATGGGTCAGCAAACTGGCTGCGGCCGGAATTCATGCGGAAATGGACATGGCCGGCCGCAGCCTGAAAAGCCAGATGAAGCAGGCAGACCGGCTGGGCGCGGGACACGTGCTGATTAGCGGCGATGCTGAGCTTGAAAAAGGACAGGTTCTGCTTCGCAACATGGCCACCAAGGAACAGGTTCCGGTCCCTGTCAAAGACCTGGTAGAAGAAATGCGAAACCGGTTTGCATGAAAGCCGGTTAAATTTTATAAATATCAAAAGGAGTCCCCCATTGTCTGACAAATTGCAATTGGATGTGCTGGGAGATATGCGCCGTACCCATACCTGTAATCAGCTGGGCGCGGAAGATGTGGGCAGGGAGGTGGTTCTTGCCGGCTGGGCGCTTCGCCGCAGGGATCATGGCGGTGTGATTTTTGTGGATCTTCGGGACCGGGAAGGCATTACCCAGGTGGTATTCAACCCTGAAGTGGATGAGACGGTCCATGAAAGGGCCCATGAAATTCGAAGCGAGTATGTCTTATGTGTTCGCGGCAAGGTTGAAAAGCGGCCCGAAGGCATGACCAACCCCAATCTGGCGACCGGCGAGATCGAGATTCTGGTGACTGAACTCAGAATTCTGAACGTCGCCAAGACCCCACCTTTCATGATTGAGGACGAGGTGGAGGTATCGGAATCCCTTCGCCTGAAATTCCGTCACCTGGACCTTAGACGCCCCCAGCTCCAGCAAAATATCATCCGCAGACACAAGGCATCTGTATCTGTCCGCAACTACCTGGTGAACAACGGATTTCTGGAAATCGAAACGCCGGTGCTGACCCGCAGCACCCCGGAAGGCGCCAGGGATTATCTGGTTCCCAGCCGGGTGAATCCGGGACTTTTTTACGCTCTGCCCCAGTCCCCGCAGCTCTTTAAACAGCTGCTGATGATTTCCGGGTTTGACCGTTATTACCAGATTGTCCGATGCTTTCGGGATGAAGACCTTCGCGCCGATCGCCAGCCGGAATTTACCCAGATCGACATGGAGATGTCCTTTGTCGGCGAGGAGGATGTCATGGCCGTTGCCGAAGGGTTGATGGCCGCTCTCTTCAAGGACGTTCTGGATAAATCCCTTGTCACGCCCTTTCCTCGCCTCTGTTACGATGAGGCCATGGGCCGCTACGGGCTCGACAAACCGGATGTGCGCTTTGGCCTGGAGCTGAAGGAGGTTTCGGATATCGTGGCGGGCTCCGGCTTCAAGGTTTTTGCCGACAGTGTCAAAAAAGGCGGGATGGTCAAGGCCCTGAACGCCAAGGGATGCATGGACTTTTCCCGAAAAGAAATCGATGATCTCACCGCCCTTGCCGCGGTGTATCAGGCCAGGGGCCTTGCCTGGATCAAGGTCCGGGAAGACGGATGGCAGTCGCCGATCGTCAAGTTCTTTACCGACGATGAAAAGAATGCCCTGGCCAAGAGATTGGATATGCAGGTTGGGGATCTGGTGTTTTTTGTGGCGGACAAGACACAGATCGTCAATGAGGCCCTGGGACATCTGCGGAATCACCTGGGGAAACGCCTGAATCTGATAAACGATGCGGAGTTCGCCTTTGTATGGGTCACCCGCTTTCCGATGCTGGAATACGATGAAACCGAAAAACGGTATCAGGCCATGCACCA
>JAPLJE010000247.1 GCA_026388755.1 Deltaproteobacteria bacterium
CGGATTGCTATGCAACAATCCCCCAGATCCGAACCCGACTGATCATTTTTACCGGCGTTGAGTTGACGGTCTTTGAAAAAGGATACCTCCACATTAACCAGATTTTTGGAGATCAGGAAATGCTTCACGTATTCAATCACCCTTCTGAGCTGAATTTGCCGATCTCCAAGGTATTGGAAAGAATTCAGGCCATTGGCCAGCAATTCCCGCTGGATGCTGTTGAAATCACTTCCAAGGGATTCCGGACACCAGAATTCGACATCCCAGAGATACCATATGTGAAAATCGCCACCGACGATTCCCATACCCGGATGGGCTGCGGCAGAGCCTGGGTAGAGATGGACTGCTTTCGGGACAAGGATTCGATCATCCGGACGATTCGTCATGGGGATTTCTGGAATTGTTATTTATAGAAAACATGGATTTTCATTCTATTCCATTCGGTTTTTCTTGAAGATAACATGACAAATCAGACAGGTAATTAATTTTTTCGAGTTCATTCTCTGATTAGAAGATAAGGTTGCACGCTGAAGATCTGCTCTTCTAAACTTCATATTTTCTCTTTCAGGCAGGAGGCAATTATGGCAAGACGCGTGGGAATTTGCGCTGTTGCGCAAACCCCCTACAAACGGGACAACTGGGAGCAGCGTTTTCAGGGCATGGCACTGGATGTGCTGGAATCGCTGCTAAATCAAACGGGCCTGGGTTTTTCGGTTAATGGCGGCATCGGCATGAGCATCAGCGTATCGGATGACATCTTTGACGCCCGGACCATTTCGGATAACGCGATGACCGATGTTCTGGGCGCGCATTTCGGCTGCGAAGAAAAAATAGCCCAAGAAGGGGCTCAGGCCATATATTACGGACTGGCAGCCATTCAATCCGGTCATACGGATGTCGTGCTGGTCCTGGGGCACTGCAAGGAATCCCAGGGTGCCAGCCGGAACCAGGTCACCCACCTATCCTTTGATCCGTTTTATACCCGTCCGGTCGGCCTTGATTTTCTGGCTGCTGCGGGACTTCAGGCAAGGGCTTATTGCGAAAAATCCGGAATCACCGATGAAACCCTGGCCGGGATTGTTGTCCGGTCCAGAACACAGGCGGCAAGAAACCTTTATACACCTGAAGTCGAGGCCCTCACCCTGGATGAAGTTCTGAAGTCCGCCTTCCTGGCTGATCCCATCCGGCAGCTTCATGCATACCCGGTTTCAGATGGGGCCGTCGGAATGATCCTTGCTGCGGAAGACCGCGCTAGAGAAATCACCGATACCCCTGTATGGATTACCGGCGTTGGCAACTGCATAGACAGTTTCTTTCTGGGCGACAGAGACCTGACTTCAAATTTTTCTCTGAAATCCGCATCTGCACGGGCATATCGAAGAGCCGGTGTAACAGATCCCAAAACCGCCTTTGACGTGATCGAGGTGTCCGATCCCTATGCCTATCAGCTCCCGATGTGGATGGAAGGGATGGGGATCTGCGATGAAGGCGCCGGCGGCAGATGGCTGGAAAGCGGCGGCCCTGACAGGTTTAACGTCAATCTTTCCGGCGGGACCCTGGCAGGAACTCCGCTCATCATCGGCGGCCTGGTCCGGACGGCTGAAATCGCCCTTCAATTAAAGGGGCAGGCAGGCGCGCACCAAGCCTCAAACGCCAAAAAAGGGCTCAGCCATGGCGTGATGGGACCGGCAGGTCAGTTTCATACCGTTGTCATTCTGGAACGGGATTAAAAGGAGAAAAGACATGAAGAAAAACCGAAATGTCGGCATCATCGGCGTGGGACAAACCGTTTACTCCAGTCACAGAGAAGACGTGAACCAGCCGGAAATGATTCATGAAGCGGTGTCGGCAGCACTGAATCAGGCCGGCCTGACAATGGATGACATCGATTGCGTGCTTCACGGCAACATGGAACTCTTTGAGATGGTTCACCAGCCGGATTTATGGCATGTTCTAGGAACCGGCGCTTATGGAAAGGAAACGCTTCGCATCACCACCGGCGGAACCACCGGTGCCACTCTGGTCTGCGCCGCAGACCATCTTGTGGCCTCCGGCCTTCATGATATGGTGCTTGCCATTGGTTTTGAAAAACTTCAGGAAGGACACACCACCGGCGGCATCA
>JAPLJE010000735.1 GCA_026388755.1 Deltaproteobacteria bacterium
CTTCTTGTAGCCTTTTTCAATTATATCCACAATTCCATCGATCCTGATTTTCAAAACCCATGTCACAATGCAGCACTACGCAAACTGTTCAGGGCAGGAAAACTCACCCAATTCAAAATCCTTGAAAAGGATGTGGTCGATGAAATCATTTTCAGAACTCGAAATCCCAGGAACCGTCTTTTGCTGGAGCTTATGGCCCGTGGTTGCATGAGAATCGGAGAGGTCCTCAAACTGACCCCTATGGATATCGAAGACCGCAAAGCTGTGATCCGAGACCCAAAAAGCGGTAGAGAATCCGAGGTGGCTTTCCTGCCACGGAAAGTGGTAGATCGGCTCAAGATATATGTTCGTGACAACGGCATTAAGCAGGCTGCGAGGATTTTCCCGTTAACCTATGCCGCTGCCAGGTTGATCGTGAAAAAAGCCGGCGATCTGGTTGGCATCTATCTCAAGCCTCATGATCTGCGTAAGCACGCTGCCACATATGCATCTCGATCCGGAACACCGCTTGAAATCGTTTCAAAGGTGCTGCTCCGGCATTCGAACCTGTCAACTACCCAGATTTACCTGGGGAAGGTCAGTGATGTTGAAGCTATTCGGTGGATCGATAACCTGCATGGATAATTCTGATGGTGGCCGGGTCGTGGTCTCTGGCTTCGAGCCGGCTATTTTGAAGAACCTGTTCATCAATCAAGGATTGCATTGGTATCCTTAAGAATTTCCGTTTCTGAATACTTCATAAAAGGATAACAAATATAAAAATCCAAAAGAATTTGAAAGTGACATCCAATTGGAAGATGCTGCTTAACTTTTTGTCCGTTTTTACTGGACCACATCAAATTTCTCCGTATGAAGTGAGGGATACGGTTCAATGTTGAGTCCCTTATACACCAATTCCGATGAGTTGTTCAGAATTTCATTCAACTGATTAAAATAAATTGTCATTGTAGCTGAAACAAAATCACCCTGCTTTCTCCCCCCTTGTAATTTTTGTTCTCTCCGGTAAGATTATAAATTAAATTGAAGAAAAAACCAAATCCACGAGATGCAGTGATGCCCTTCGAAAATACTGCTTCTCGAATGAGTCGAAAAGCACCTGTTCGCACTTTAACCGATAGCCGGGAGATTCTAATGCCAAAAAAGCCTGTATCCAAGCCATGGGAAGTGGATGAAGAACGACGAAAATTCCTGAAGAGCAGTGCGGCCATCGCCTCAGGAGTGGTGCTCTCATCTTTCCCCACTCATGCGGGTGCACGCCAAGCCGCGTCCACTGATAAAGCTTATGATCCAGAAGCGGCACGGGTCACTCGCAGCCAATGGGGGAGGCCGAACCTTCTCATACTAATCACGGATCAAGAGCGTTATCCACAGCACTGGCCCCCAGGTTGGGCAGATAAATATCTGCCCAACCGCAGGCGATTGGCCAGACACGGCCTGACTTTCACGCAAGCATTCTGCGCCTCGGCAATGTGCACGCCCAGCCGCGCGACGCTCTTTACCGGCCTCTATCCGTCCGAACATGGTGTGGACCAGACACTACGCTATAGTACCGGTCCGAATGCAACCTGCCAGAACACGCTTCAAATCCGAACACAGAACATGGCCAAAATGCTGGAGGCGGCAGGCTACAATGTGCAATACAGGGGAAAGTGGCATGTCAGCAAGGACCCCAGCGGTACAGGGGAAATCACCAAAACCGAGCACCTCGATATCTATCATTTCAATGGTTGGGTGCCACCCGAGGGGGGAGCGGACCAGAATCCCTCCGGATTTGGCGGCGGGAATACCAACTATGACAAGTGGTATGCCTCACATGCTGTTGAATTTCTCAAGAAAGTCAGCGCATACTCGCACAAACCATTCGCCCTTATCGTATGTCTCATCAATCCTCATGATGTGATGGCGTACCCGGGGAATCCTCAGGGTACCGGATGGAATGGGCAATTGAGCGACGTTTATCCCGGC
>JAPLJE010000428.1 GCA_026388755.1 Deltaproteobacteria bacterium
AGCGTTGATGATGCTCGGTGCGGCCTGAGGCGGGTTCTCTTTTAAAAAAGGGGCGATATCCGGTTGCTGCCAGACCGGATATCCCATCAGGATGCCCGCCACGTTGGCAGCGGCAAGAATGGCCATTCCCTCACGGGTCCAGGAAGTGGCGGATCCGATATGGGGGACAAGGACAACATTTTCCAGCTCATTCAGGCCGGGTTTCAGCGCGGGTTCATCTTCATAAACGTCCAATCCGGCCCTGAAATTAGGGTGCGTGCGACAATGGACGACCAGCGCCGCCTCGTCAATTATCTGGCCGCGGCTCGTGTTGATCAGGATGGCGTCCGGCTTCATCAGAGCCAGGCGATGGGCATTGATCAGGTGGTGGGTCGAGTTGTCCAGCACCGTGTGAAGGCTGACGCAGTCGGCCGTTTTCAGCAGATCTTCCAGTGTATCCGATCGGCTGCAGCTTACGGGCGTTTCGCCGCGGGCTTTTAAAAATCCGCTGTAATCCCTGATATAGGCTTCCAGACCGGGATTGGGGGTAAGATCAAAATATTTCAGGTGCATCTTATGACCTTCAACCATCATGCGGCCGTAGGCCGCGCCGATGCGGCCCGCGCCGACAATGCCGACGGTCCGCCCCTGAAGCAGCTTGCCCAAAAACAGGGTCGGCAGCCAGCCCAGATATTTGCCGGCCCGGAGGAACCTTTCGGATTCGCCCGTACGCCGTGCCGCGGCAAAGGTCAGTGCCAGGGCCATTTCAGCCGTGGTCTCTGTCAGTACCCCCGGCGTGTTGCCGACCGGAATTCCATGCCGGGTCGCGGCAGCCACATCCACATTGTTGTAGCCCACGGCATAATTGCTGTAAGCACGGCCGCCGGCGGCTTTTAGCGCTGCAAACAGCGTATCCCCCCAAGTCTCGGTCAACTGCCCGATGACCGCATCGCAATGGCTGCCGATGGCTGCCTGGATCTCCGCGATACTCAGCGCATCGGTTGACGTACATATCTCAACCCTGCAGTCGGCCCGGATCAATAACCGGAGCCACCGGTCTCCGGGCAGGTCTTTGGTAACGACGACCCGTTTGCCGCCATCCGGATTGTGAGTCTTCCATTCATGTGAAGTCATTTTGAAAACCTCCTGTTCGTTTTCATGCGTTGCAAGTCGATGGCGTCTTCAGAATCGCCCGGCCGGCTTTCAATGCGTCGCCGTTTATTTCGGATTCGGTGTCACCGCGAAAGCCTGGCCGCCAGCTTGATGGCTTCGATCATGGACTGGGGGTTGGCTCGGCCTTCCCCGGCTTTGTCGTAGGCGGTGCCGTGGTCCACCGACGTGCGGACGATGGGAAGTCCGATGGTCACATTGACGCCCGCCATCTGGCTCCATGTGCCGGACCGATCGTCATATTGAAAGCCGATCAGTTTGGCGGGGATATGGCCTTGATCGTGGTACATGACCACCACGGCATCATACATCCCGCCTCTCATCTTGGAAAATACAGTGTCTGCCGGTAGCGGCCCCTCCACCCAGAGTCCGGCGGATTGGGCGGCCTCCACCGCCGGAGCGATTTCGGTGTCGTCCTCGTCACCGAACAGGCCGCCTTCGCCGCAATGGGGATTCAGGCCCGCAACGGCAATTCGGGGTGTGTTGATGTCCAGTCCCTTCAATGTCTCGTGGGTGAGCTGAATTACTTTCAAAACCCGTTCCTTTTTGACCCGGTCGCAGGCTTCCCGCAGGGATACATGCGTGGAGACGTGTGTCACACGGAAATTCCCATCAACCAGCATCATGGCATAATCTATTGTCCCGGTTTTTTCACCGTAGATTTCGGTATGGCCGGCATAATGGAAACCGGCGGCGTTGATGGCGGCTTTGTTGATCGGGCCGGTCACGGTACCGTCGATCTCCCCGGCAAGGGCAAGTGCAATGACCCGGTCGATATACGCGAACGAGGCCCTGCCCTGGGCGATGGTGACGGTTTTGTGCCGCAGTTCAGCCATCGGCATGTTCCCCAGGTCCAGCACGTCAAG
>JAPLJE010000167.1 GCA_026388755.1 Deltaproteobacteria bacterium
CCGATGCAGAGATATTCCATAACATGTCCGGAAGGATGATGGACAGCCTTTCGGGTCCACGATATCCAGACCGACTGGCCGTTCCGAAGGATATTTTCCGTGCCGTGGTAGTGGTATCCTTGCTCGGGCCCACCGATGATATCCGGAATGGCACCCGGCGCGTCTGTTCCCCACTTGTTATCAGGTACAATGATGCCCACAACATTTTTACCGATGACGTCTTCTTCGCTGTAACAAAAAAAAACCTGGGCGAATTCATTAAAAAAAGTGATCCGCCCATAGGTGTCCATTCTCAGGATGATGCTGTTGGCGTTCTGGACCAGCTCGCGGTATTTGGCTTCACTCTCTCGAATGGTCGCCTCTGCCTTTTCCCGGTCGCTGATTTCATTTTCCAGGTCCGTACGGTATGCCTGAAGGCGATCCATAAACAAATTAAAGTAGCGGGACAGCTGACCGACTTCGTCCTGGCTGCGCAGGTTCATGCGAACGGAGATATCGCCCTTGGCCCCGGTGGCAAAATGACGCATGAGTTCCTGAAGGGGGTTGGTAATGGAGGCGCTGATGAGAAACGTAATAGGGGGAAAAAGCACCAGGGTCAGCATCACGGTGATCATGAAAATATCCGTTACGGTCGCAAGAGGGGCTTGAAATTCCTCCTGATAGCTCGATGAGGCCACGATCCATTCAAATTCCGGAATATCATTGAACAGCACGAGTTTTTCGCGGGGGGTACTTTCTCCGGGGTTGGCCCAGGCATAGACGATTTTCCCGTTTTTGCGCCGGCAGATGTCTTCAATATATCGCCGGCCGTTGGCGTCTGTTGCGTTAAGAAAATTGTTGCCTTTCAACGCGGGGTGAATGATCAGAGTGCCCTGAGTGTCCATGACAAATGAATAGCCGGTTTTTCCGAAACGCAGGGAAAGAATCCGGTCCTCGAAATCGTCTACATTTACCAGCTCATTGAATTCGCTGCGGTAGGAGGATACGGAAATGATCCAGTCCCAGGGCTCGAAATACGTCATATACAAGGCTTTGGGTCGACTTTCCTGCTCTTCCGGGTTCTTCCAGTTATATTCGAGATACCCGTTTTTTCGATTTATTTGCTCCAGGATGAAGGCATGTTTGGACAGGTCCGCGCCAAGCAATCCCTTCTTGGGATGGATCACGATGATCCCGTCGCTGTTGACGCAGTAAATGTAGCCGGTTTTACCGATGGTCTGGCTCAGCAAAACTTCCTGTGCCCTGTTTTTGGCTGTGGCCTCGTCGAGGATTCCCCGGAGGAACTGGTCGTGGAAATAGGTCACCACCTCGCGATTTTTCTCTGCCACAGCCCTCAGGTGGTTTTTTATGGAGACGTCAGCAGCCGTTTTGACCATGTTGAGGATGGTGGTGGTGGTGTTCTGAAGCTCGCTCTCGATGTTTTTCTCGAGGGTCTTGCTGACAAAGGAGTGGATGATGAGGCTGACAAGCGCCAGAGAAAAGACAAAAACCGCGGAATAGATGATAAGCAGTTTAAATCGGATTCGAAGGTCATTGAATTGGCCAAATAACCTCATAGGCGGTTTTTCCGGACTTCCATTGTTTTTCTTTTTCCGCAGCTTCAAGAAATGCGCAGGGTGAAGCGTTCCGGTCCCGAAACGATTGGCTGATCCACTGCTTTGGCAATAGCCCGGAGCATGCCGCTGAAAATCATTTCGTGAAAAGGATACAGCAGGTACCAGTAGAGAATTCCCATCAAGCCCTTAGGCATGAACCGTGAAAGGAGCTGAAGCAGCGTGAGGCCATTGGGCTGCGGGGTCAGCAGAATCTCAAGAATCGCATCGCCGGGGGTCTTCATTTCAGCCAGCAACGTCAAGCGATGGGGCGCATCAATCTCCAGAACCCGCCAGAAATCGAGCGCATCGCCGGTATACAGCCGGGATGCACTGCGCCGGCCTCTTCGAAGGCCCACACCGCCGGACAGACGATCCATCAGTCCGCGGACCTGCCATAAAAACGAGGCATAATACCAACCGTTTTTTCCGCCAATCCGGCTTATCGGGGCCCAGACTTGATCAAGCGATGCCTTCAGAACGACCCTGAATCCGCATTGCATGACGGTTCCGCCGGCATACTCCGCATCACCGCAATAAGCCCATTCCGGCGGCAGAAGTGGCCCGGCATCCATCCAGCAGGTATCCATCCGGTCCTGAGCTAGGCGTTCCAGCGCCAGTTGGATGCTTTCCCGGCAGGAGAGGAGCTCCTGCGGAACGATCGTCCGGATCCGGTTTTCTTTGCAGACCACCGGCGTGCTGAGTCCCTGGGCCAGGGGAATGGCAATGGATGACGGTACGGGGGTGACCAGGTGAATCCAGTACGCGCTCAAGCTTGGTGTAAAAAAAGGAACCGGAATCACCCATCGCTTGGTAAGCCCGGCCGCCTTGGCGTAGATGTCCATTATCTGCCGGTAGTTCAGCACTTCGGGCCCACCGATATCATAAATCTGCCCGTTGGTTTCGGGGTGTTCGAGGCATCCCACCAAGTAGTTCAAAACATTTCGAATGGCAATGGGCTGACAGGGGGTAAATACCCAGTTGGGAGTGATCATAACCGGAAGTCGCTCTACCAGATACCGCAGAATCTCAAACGAGGCGCTTCCAGATCCCAGAATCATTGCTGCGCGAAGTATGGTACAGGGAACCGTGCCGGACTGGAGAATGACGCCCACCTCATGCCTGGATTGCAGATGTTTGCTCAAAGCGGTGCTTTGGCTTTCGCCGAGCCCGCTCAAATAGATGATGCGCTCCAGTCCGGCTGCGGCTGCAGCTGCAGCCATATTGAGAGCGGATTTCCGGTCTGCTTCGGCATAATGCCGCTTCTGTGCGACCATGGAATGAACCAGATAATACGCCGCACCGCAGCCGGATGCCGCTTTATTAAGCGAAGCCAGATCCAGCACATCCCCCTGAACCAGTTCAATATTGATATGGCCGGACCAGGGTCGCGATCGGAGTTTTGCTAGGGACCTGGCAAGTGCTCTGACCCGGTAGCCGGATTCCAGCATCAGGGGAATCAGGCGACCGCCAACATAACCGGTTGCACCGGTCACCAGAACAGGTTTTGAAAACATTCCACTCTCACCTTTCAGGGACTAAAATCGATGACCGGCGGCTTCATTCTTCGAAACCGTCACTTTTTTTGATTATGCCCTACCCGTCTTGTACGTCAAGTATTTTTTATGAAACCGGCGCTCCCGACAAATTACATATTTGTAATCGCTATTCCCGGATATACGACAATATTGTATTTTTCAGAATTCTCATAGAAACTGTATATATTTATAACAATTTGATATATTTGTTTATATTTTATATTCTGGCAATGGCATACAAGTTGCTATATATTTTGACAAAACTTAAATGCACGTTCAATCTGCCTTCTTGAAACAAAAACGAGAACGACTAATCTCTAATTTAAAGGGAAATTCTCAGAATTTCATGATTGAGCATACGGGTATGCTGGATAACTATTTTCAGACCTGTTACGAAACCAGCCTGGTCGGCCCGGGTATTCGCATCGAAAAAAATCCTTATGCCATTATCGCTCTGGGCGGGTACGGCAGCAAAGAGCAATGCGTCCACTCGGACGTGGATCTGCTGTTTCTGTTTGAAAATACCGTTCCAGCTACGGCGGAAGCATTGATCCAGGAAATGGTGTATCCGCTCTGGGACGTAGGCCTGGATGTGGGCCATGCCACCCGCTCGGTTGAGGAATGCGCCGAGATTTCCAGAACCGACATTGAAGCATTTACGGCGCATCTCGATGCCCGTTTTGTCTGCGGCATGTCACCGCTGTACACCCGGCTGATGAGCCATCTTCCGGAAAATATCATTCAAAACCAATCTGCTGACTTGATATCCTGGCTGATTCAGACCAATGCCCTCCGTCACAAACATTTCGGGGATTCGGCCTATCTGCTGGAACCCAATCTGAAGGAAGGAAGGGGAGGGCTCAGAGATTATCATACCATTCGATGGATCGCCAAAATCAAATCCGATATTCGAACCCGGCGTGATCTGGAATATTACGGGTATTTTTCCAGCGACGAATTTTTATCACTGTCCCGGGCTCTGACCTTTATCTGGCATGTCAGAAACCATCTCCACCGGCTGGCCGGCAGAAAATGCGACCAGCTTTATACGGAATACCAGCCAAAGCTCGCAAAAATACTGGATTTTCATTCAACGGAAGGGCAGTCGCCTGTCGAAAGCATGCTGGGAAAAATCCAGGGTGAAATGGAGTTTTTGAATCAGCAGCTTCAGATGTTTCTCTATGAACTGTCGCATGATACCGGTTCACACCGGAAACGCGGACCCAACCAGCGAACGCGGAACCCGAACCTGGAAATTCGCAAAGGCGCCATTAATTTTGCTTCTTCCGCGGCCATTCCCGGCGCGCCGCTGTTGTTGATGCAGATTTTTGAGGAATGCGCCCGGTTTCAACTCCCGCTGTCCGCCGAAGCCAAGCGGCTGGTTAAGGAATTCCAGTATCTGGCGGATGCAACTTTCATCTCCTCGAAGCGGGTCGTCAAATTGTTTGAAAAGCTGTTGATGTCCCCTCCCGGCGTTGTCAATGCACTGGATGAAATGCTGTCATCGGGATTTCTCGTCCGGATTCTTCCGGATTTCAAGGGAATTGTTCACCGGGTTCAGTATGATGATTATCATCTGTTTCCGGTGGACAAGCATTCCCTGCACGTGGTGCAGACCCTGAAAAAATTTGCGCTTCCGGAAGATTCCAATGAATGCCAGCTTTGCGGACATCTCTATCAAGAGCTTGCCACGCCCAAATGGCTGCTGTTGGCAGGCCTGCTGCATGATATCGGCAAGGGCGGGGCCGGAAAAGACCATTCGAAACGGGGCGCCATCATTGCCGCCGTTCTTCTGGCCCAGAAGGGATATCGGCGCAAGGACATCGAAACCGTCTGTTTTTTAATCGAGGAACATTTGTTTCTCATCAAGCTTGCCACGCGTCGGGATATCAATGACGAGGAAACCGCTGTTTTTTGCGCCCGCAAAATCAAAGACGTTGCCCGGCTGAAAATGCTGTATCTGCTGACCGTGGCGGATTCCATTTCCACCGGGCCAAAGGCATGGAACGAATGGACAGCGGCGCTGCTGCGGGATTTATTTCTCAAGGTGTTGAATATTCTTGAAAAAGGTGAGCTTGCCAGCCACGAGGCGCTTGACTCCGTCGAAAAGAAAAAAGAACAGGTTGTGTATTCCGCCAAAACCCAGAAGGCCGCCAGAGAGCTGGATGCCCTGTTTAACGTCATGTCTCCGCGATATCTGCTATATTCATCGGTCCAGGATATTGTCTCTCACATTCAGCTTTATAGGCAGCTGAAAGATGATGAATTTGTCTGGAAAATTGATGAAACCCCTGAAGTGGGAACTCGGATGGTCACCATCTGCGCCAAAGACCGCCCCGGCCTGTTTTCCAGAATCGCTGGGGTTTTTACCCTCAACGGCCTGGATATTCTGGATGCCCAGATATTTACCTGGCGCAATAACATCGCCCTGGACCTTTTTCATGTCAAGCCCCCGCTGGATCAGTTGTTTGAGGCGGAAAAATGGGAGCGCGCCAAGGAACACCTTCAGGCGGCGCTTTCCGGGAATCTGGATCTGGCCCAGGCACTGAAAGAGAAAATGGCGGCTTACCGGACGGATAAACTCCGTGCCACGGAAAGACCGCACCGTGTTGTCATCGACAATCAAAGTTCCAGCTTTTTCACCATCATCGAAGTTTTTTCCAGGGATTTTCCGGGCCTGCTGTTTGGCATTACAGACGCCCTGTTCCGGTGCAAGCTGGATGTATGGGTTGCCAAGATTGCCACAAAGGTGGATCAGGTGGTGGACGTGTTTTATGTCAGGGATTTTGACGGGCAGAAAGTGGATTCCGCAGACCAGGTTTCGGCAATTCAGGCGGTCATCACGGATGTCCTTCAGGGATCGCAACATAAGGAGAATGCAGCATGAAAAAAATTGAAGCAATCATCAAACCGTTCAAACTGGACGATGTCAAGGAAGCCCTGAATGAAATCGGGATTCAGGGGATGACCATATCCGAGGTCAAAGGATATGGCCGTCAGAAAGGGCACAAGGAAATCTACCGCGGAGCCGAATATGTCGTCGATTTTATCCCTAAAATTAAAATTGAAGTCATTGTTGAATCCGTCTTAGTGGATCAGGTGGTGGAAAAGATCAGAACATCGGCCAATACCGGAAAACTTGGCGATGGGAAAATTTTTGTGCTTCCGGTGGAACAAGTCATTCGCGTGCGGACCGGAGAACGGGGAAAGGACGCGATTTAAGGTTAATGTTTAATCATCATAACACATTTATATTGGAGGCGTATTCGTATGAAACCAAGTGACGTATTGGCAATGGCAAAGGAAAAAGGCGCAAAGGTTGTGGATCTGCGGTTTATGGATTTTCCCGGAGTCTGGCAGCATTTTACCGTTCCCCTCAGAGAGCTGGAGGAATCCAGTTTTGAAGAAGGATTCGGATTTGACGGATCCAGCATTCGGGGATGGCAGCCCATCAACGCCAGCGACATGCTGGTGATTCCTGATGCCTCCACCGCAAAAATGGACCCGTTTTTTGAAGTCCCAACCCTGGTGCTGATCTGTGACATCAAAGATCCCATCACCTTCGAGTCCTATACCCGAGATCCCCGCTTTATTGCTCGACAGGCCGGGAATTATCTCAAGTCCACAGGCATCGGCGACACCGTTTATATCGGGCCGGAAGCTGAGTTTTTTATTTTTGATGACATCCGCTTTGAATCTGCGCCGAATCGGGCGTTTTATGAA
>JAPLJE010000154.1 GCA_026388755.1 Deltaproteobacteria bacterium
CCGGCATAATCCTTCAAATCGCGGATCGCCTTGGTGATAGCCTGACGGGTCGGGAGTTTGTTGCCGTTAGCCTTGGCGGCAGCCTCCATGGCCTTCAGGCAGATGCCCATGGAGTCATAACCCTGGGCTGCAAAAGGCTGCGGAGCAGCATTGAATTTGGCTTTGAAATCCGTGACGAATTTTGCGGTGCCGGGGTAAATGGTGGCAGGACCGGATACGGTGGAGTAGAAGGTCCCCGTACCGTCCAGCAGGGTCTGTCCACCGATTTTGACGGCATCGGAAGAGTCAAAACCGTCATCGCTCAGGAACATGCCCATATATCCTTTCTCACGGGCCTGTTTGAACAGGACCGCTGCCTGGGAATACATGCCGCCGAAGTATACCAGATCTGGGTTGCCGGCAAGGATCGGGGAAAGCAGGGAGTCGAAGTTTGCCTTCTCTTCGGTGCCTTCAAAACCCAGAACTTTCATGCCCTTTTCCTGGGCTCTTTGTTTGAAGAATTCGGCAATACCCTGTCCATAAGCAGTCTTATCGTGGACAACAAAAACGCTTTTAACTTTTTTCCCTGCGGCAAAGTCGGCGCCGACAACGCCTTGAACGTCGTCACGTCCGACGATACGGTTGACTTCCATATAGCCACGGGTGGTGACCTTCGGGTTGGTGTTGGCAGGAGAGACGTTGGCCAGACTGGAGGTGTGATAGACTTCGGATGATGGAATCTGGACGCCGGAATTATAGTGTCCGACTACTGCCAATATCGCGGGATCGGAGACGATACGCTTGGCGTTGGCAACGCCGGCATCAGGATTGGCCTGGTCATCGAACGGGGCCAGTTCAACCTTGAATCCCATCTTGGTCAATGGTCCGCTCAATTGCTCGAGGGCCATCTCGGCACCGCGTTTGATATCCACACCGACGACAGACTGGTCGCCGGAGAGCGGTGACTGGGTGGCGATTTTGATGATCTGATCGGCAGCGGCGACAGGGCCGCTGATTGCCATAGCTGCAGCGATTAGTAACGAAAGAACAACCAATAAGCGTTTAGTCATACTCCTTCCTCCTTTGAAATCAGTTAATATGTTTGTAATCAAACATCCCAAAAACGCTTCTTGCAAGTAACGTTCCTGAAGGACGATGCTTACCCATTCATGCCGAAAAAGTCAAGCGAGTATATACTTCTGTAGCAATATTTGTTGCAAATAGTGCCTGATTCCGTATCGGTTTTTACCGGCGATCTCACCCGATTGGATAAATATAAACCATTGACGACCTCATTGAGTTGTGCTACGCAAAAATCTAAGAATAGCAATTTCTTATCACATGATCGGACAATCGTCCCGATGGGGAAAATCCCCTGTTCCAATAATCCGGACAACCTGCCCAGCGAGCACGGACGCTTTTAGAATGGCAAAAGATGATTTTAATATCTCTCCCTCAACAATTGTCAAACAGCTGTTTGCAACATCCACTGTGATTACGAAAGGAGAAATCATCATGGCAACACAAAAGTCAACTGTGAATTCCACTGCATCAAGCACTCCCAAAATCCGCAAGGCCGTCTACGGCTGGCTGCCCGACATCCCCGATAACCGGGACCACATGTACGGTGCGGTCCGGAAAATACCGGCAAAACTCCCGGCCAAGACCGACCTGCGCCCCGGCTGCTCGACGGTGGAGGACCAGAAGGAGCTGGGAAGTTGCACTGCCAAGGCCATGGCCGGCGCTCTGGAGTACCTGATGAAAAAGGACAAGGCAACCTTTGCCGACATGAGCCGTCTCTTCATCTACTATAACGAGCGGGTTATCGAGCATTCGGTGAAAACCGACTCGGGAGCCATGATCCGCGACGGCATTAAAACCCTGGCCAAACAGGGGGCCTGCACCGAAAAAAGCTGGCCCTACGATATCGCAAAATTTGCGACCAAGCCACCCAAAACCTGCTATACGGAAGCCCTCAACTACCAGATCCTCTCCTATGCCCGTATCAACACACTCGACGAGATGCGCACCTGCCTGGCCGACGGGTTTCCCTTTGTCTTTGGCTTTTCGGTTTACGACAGTTTCGAATTTCAAAAGGTGGCGAAAACCGGGGAGGTCGATATGCCCAAGGCTGGAGAACAGATGCTCGGCGGCCACGCGGTCCTTGCG
>JAPLJE010000739.1 GCA_026388755.1 Deltaproteobacteria bacterium
GCGCATGTACGTTTCTGGTCAGCAACCAATTTCCTGCTTTTTCCGCAGAAGCTTATTTTGATGCGATTTTACTAAAAGACGTGATAGAGCATGTCGAGGATGATCAGTCTTTGCTGAATGCTGCTGCAAAGGCCATTGTGTCGAATGGAATTGTCGTCGTATGCACCCAGAATGCTCTTTCTCTGAATTTTCTGATTGAGGGAACTTATCAGCGGCTCATCCGCAGCACCAAAGACTGGTACGGATGGGATCCAACGCATCTTCGTTTCTATACGCCGCAAAAGCTGAAAACAAAACTGAAAATGGCCGGACTAAAATGCATTGCCTGGAGATCCATCTATCTTATTCCACACAAAATTCCTGCTCCGCTTTCATCAGGCAGACAATTTTATCGGCTTGAATCGCTTACGCGAATCGATAGCCTGCTGGGTCGTTTTTATCATTTATAGTTGTTGCAACAAGCGCATCAGCACCGTTTCATTTTGATTATAACCGTGCAGTATACTCTCTAATACGAGGAATGATGTATGAAAAAATTAATTATCGGGGTTGTCGGTATCATGGTTTTGATTACTATAGGATGTTCCACAATAAAAACGGTTCCTCTCACGCAAATGCCGGACCCATCCGACAAACCCTATACAAATGAGATGGCCCTTCAATGGTTTAAGCGTGGTAGCGCTTACGTTCAAATGGGGAATTTCGAAGACGCTGTCAATGATTTTACTCAGGCAATCACCAGCGACCCCAATTTTGACGAAGCGTATTATAGCCGCGGACGAGCTTTAGGCCGGCTGGGAAAGCATGAGCAGGCCATCAGCGATTTTACCCGGGCCCTCTCGCTCAATCCAACTGCCAACGCGTATGCCGATCGCGGCACTGCATACGGTATTTTGGGTCAACACGCACAGGCCATCAGCGATTTTACCCAGGCGATTAACCTGAATCCGGATTTTGCGGGCGCATATTACAATCGGGCGATCGGATATTTTGCTGAAAAAAAGTGTTCGGAAGCTCGAGAAGATATGCGCAAGGCTCAAGGTCTGGGTTATCAGAAGATCCGGCCGGAATTTCTCGATGACCTGAAGAAGGACTGCCCCGAAAAATAGAAACCTTGAGAATCCTTCACACATCGGACTGGCATATCGGATAGTCCGATGTTATCCGGTTTTAGTCATATCCAGAAAGGTTTTCAGCAGATCCGGTGAAATCCGGTTCCCCTCTCTGGCCTGCACCGCCGTGTAATGAACCAGACAGGTATAGAAGGGAAGAAGCTCCGGCATGGTTTCAGCGATGGCCTGAATATGGGTTTCAACCGTTTGAACATCGCCGCGAACCACGGGTCCGGTCAGGGCCTGCTGGACACCCACCTGGTCGATATTGGCCAGGGTACCTTCAATGAGGGGTTTAAGGACAGCAAATGCCTCTTCAGGAGGAACACCGGCCTGCTGAATGAGCCGGAATGCCACCCCCATGAGGGTGACCAGAAAATTGGAAGCCACCACGGCAGCCGCGTGATACAACGGCTTTCCTTCAGTAACGATCTGAAGCGGAAGTGCTTCCAGAGCCAATGCGATCTGAGCGGCCATCGACACAGCATCCGGATCTCCCTCAATCGCAACCCGAATCCCTTTAAATGGATTTTGAGTGATGTCCACGGAAGCAAAGCTCTGAAGGGGATGCATGGAACCAATCGATGCGCCGGATTTGCGGGCAGAAGTCAGGACGGTCGAGGCATGGGCGCCGGAGCAGTGAAGAACGACCGCAGACGGGGAAAACCCGTCCTGCTGCGATATCGACTCGCATACGGATTCAATCACCCCGTCCGGAGTGGTCAGAAACACCACATCGGCCCTGCGGGTAATCTCCCACGGCCGATCGGTTGCATCCGAAATACCGCAAAGATCCGCCAGCCTTTGAGCGGATGGCCGGTGAAGGCATGAAACCCCGACAATCGCATAGCCCCTGTCGCCAAGGGTTTTTGCCAGGGCTGTGCCCACCCGGCCGCAGCCGACAATACCTACAGAAGGTTTCATACCGCTTGAATGCAACATGGAATTAATAAC
>JAPLJE010000690.1 GCA_026388755.1 Deltaproteobacteria bacterium
ATATCCCGTCTGTTTCCGCAATTTCGCCCACGGTTCGCTGCAGGGATTTCCCGGAGATCATCCACTATCCACTGAAATGGAATGGAAAACAATTACTGCCTGAAATTAATGAAACCAGAGGCTTAATCAGCGAAGCCGTTCAGGTGGATTCACCCATCAGCTCTGGCACTTTATATCGGGTGGACGCGCTTAAGACAATCGGCGGATTTAACGAATCCTATTTCATCGATTTTGTAGATCATGAATGCCATCTTCGCTTGAGAAAGGCTGGATTTACCCTGTGGTGGGAAAAAAACGCAGAGATATTTCATCAACTTGGCGCCATTCAACGGATGACGGATAGCGGGCTGTGGATCGAACATGAACCCTTTCGGTACTATTATATGGCCCGCAATATGACTGAAGGCCATCGCAGAATCGGAGGGCTGATGTCCATGCTGATATTCTGGCGGGAAATTTCCCGGCACATCGTTATTATATTTTACGAGGATGTTTTGATGCAATTATCGGGAAAAGCGGCCCATTGGATTCAAACCATTGATTTTGGTTACATCCTTCCGGCAATGGCCAGATTGTCGTTGCCTTTGGGGGAAACGCTTTCGAAGGCAAGGGGAGTCATTCAGGCTTTTATGGATTATGACTGGCGTTCCCTGGCACTGCGTTATCCATATGTTCGCGAAAGGACTCGACAGGCCATGTCCATGATCCGGCCGAATGCCGGGGAGAAATACTGTAAATCGGCTACGGTTCGAAGATTTATGCATAACTCCCGCGAGGAATGGCAGGCTTGTCTGTTTGGCCGTCCGGTGATGGAGGAAATATCCAGAAGAAGCATCATCGAAGGAATTGCTGACCTGCGTCGTAATCAGGACAAGCGCAGGGGAATGGTCATGGTATCCTGCCATTTTGACAGCTTCTGCATGGGCATGGTTCTGATGGGAATGCAAGGCATTCGCGTCAATGTCATCAATACGGCAGCCATTGAAGACCTCCGGATACACGCAGCCGTCAGGCGTTTTTTCCAACATAAATATAAAAGCATGGAAGCGCGGATGCATGGAAAAATGGTCTATCATGAAGTGGATATGCCGTTTTTTTACCGGGCACTGGAACGGGGGGAAACCGTTGCGTTGATGGGGGATATTCCCGGGTCCAAGTCCGATGTATATATTCCGTTTTTAAACTCCATGTTTAAAATGCCGGTCGGTGCCTGGCATATGGCCTTAAAAACAAACAGCCTTCTGGGCGCCTTCGTTTGTGTCCATGAAGGCATTGGAAAATACCGTGTAATCTGTCTGCCTCCAGCTGAAATCGATCCGGCAAGCCCGCTTAAAACGCTGAAGCCGGTTTATGCATTTATGGAAGCGCATATTCGAAGCATGCCGGATCGATGGGTTGCTTCCGATCTCTTGCCGGCATACACAGGCTCTGCGTGATCCCTTTTATTCTGATACCAACGAATGGCTTTTCAAAAGGAACTACACCGGAACAGCGACTGGCGTGTGAAATGGGCAAGCCCCCCTGGCCGGTTCAGATGGTCAGCGGTTCGGTGCCTGTGAAAGCGTGGGCGTCAAACCCATGATTCAGCATATATCGGAATGATATTTGATCCGGAATTCTGGTACAGCGATTCCTGCTGGAATCAATGGGTCGCTAACTGCCGGTTGCACAGGGATCATGATGCTCTTGCTGTACCGCTGGGGAACCAGAATGCGTCTTGGCGTATCGGATTGAATGTTCCGTTATATGCAACCTTGAGGCAACTTGAGAAAGCATCCGCTTTTGAAGCACCTGATTTATGGCGGCCGGCGGTTGCAGAGCATATAAACGATTTTGCCGTCTGTGTTGCCCCTGTATCACTGCTCCGCCGGTCGCCGGAAAGCCTGCTTTTAAAGCATCTTCCGGAATTCTGGATCCATGCCCGGCAAAAAATTCATGTTTTTTGCAAAGGATGGCTGCATGCGTTTAACGCCGTTCGAGATTCAGGGCGGCGTGAAGATCTGACAGCCATGTGCGGTTGGGAAGGAAACGTTTTGGAGCTGGGCTGTGACAGGGGCCTGATGGCTGAAAACATCAGGAACAGCGGACTGAACGTCTCCTGGGTGGGGCTGGATATTAACCTCTCTGCGCTGCAAGTGGCGCGTAACCATATGAAAATGGCGATTCAGGCGGATCTGACGCAGAGGCTTCCTTTTCTTTCAAA
>JAPLJE010000146.1 GCA_026388755.1 Deltaproteobacteria bacterium
GGCGTCATAGTCAAACAAAATAGTGGTATTGTATTTTTTTGCTTTTTTCCCGGCAATCACCCGGATGAGGGCATCGGGTTTCCAGGTGGACTTGCAATCCGCGATTCCAATTCCCTTGTAGGTTTCATCCTTCAGAAGTCCCTGGTCTTTGGCCTTTTTCATGGCATCGGTAAAATGATCGTTCAGGTCGGATTCGTCCGGGCTCACATAATTGACAAGCAGCACCTTTCCAGCCCAGGATGCCATCGAAAAGGCAGTTCCTTCTGAATCCTTGAATGACCAGTCCGACGCCTTCATGCCCGCCATCAGTGCTTCCGCACTCGCCATGGAACTCCAGAACAGCACAACCCCCATCAGACTCAAGACCATCATCAACTTTCGGCTCATGCCAAAAACTCCTTTTTGTTAAGTTGTTAACCAAATGAATTTCGATGACTTTGTAAACAGTGCATCCGTCAATCCCCCATTTGCGCCATATACTCATCATAAAGCTTTTCCAGCCCCAGCTTATGCCGGGCTTCTTCCTGGCAGAGAATTTTAAAAATATTCTTTGCGGTTTCGGTTTCAGACCGCTGATACAGTTCGTTATAGAGCTTCAGGGCCTTTTCTTCCCGTTTCATGGCCAGGAGCAGTATGTCCCGGTATGACATACCCTTCTTCCAGGCTATATCCACCATGAGATCGCTGCGCTTGAGATCTCCAATCCATTTGAATTTGTAATCCTGAGTGACCAGGCTGCATTCGCCCGTACAGTCGAGGTTTTCAAGAAGATATTGATGCTTTCGCTCTTCCTTAGCAAAGTCGAGAAACATTTTCCGGGTTTCCTCACGGGCTTCATTCCTGGCGGCTTCCTCATAAAAAGAGGCAGCTTCAATTTCCTTTTCAATGGCAAAATCGACAATGGCCTGATAGCTCTTGAATTCCATAACCCTATCCTTTCTTGATAAAGGCCCCTTATCCGGTTTTCAGGGTACCGGTGATATCGGACAGTTTTTCGATATGATGCTGAACCATAAACGTCTCAATGCCTTCGATGATGTCCAACGTAGCCCGGGGATTGACGAAATTGGCGGTTCCCACCTGAACGGCCGAAGCACCGGCAATTAGAAATTCCAGAGCATCGGAGGCCGTCATGATGCCGCCGATGCCGATTATCGGAACCGATACGGCCTGTGCAACCTGCCAGACCATTCGAACCGCCACCGGCCGGATGGCCGGACCCGACAACCCGCCGGTGATATTGGCCAGCTTTGGCCGCCTGGTTTCAATATCAATGACCATGCCGGTCAGGGTGTTGATCAGGGACAGGCAGTCCGCCCCGGCATCCGCAACACTTCGAGCAATCAGGGTGATATCCGTGACATTCGGGGAAAGCTTTACGATCAGGGTTTTTGAAATACGCTTTCGAACTGCGCTGATCACATCAAAGGCAGCCTGCGGATCCACCCCGAAGGCAATGCCGCCGGATTTGACATTGGGACAGGAGATATTGACCTCGATTGCCGAAATGTCTTCAACATCCTCGATGTACCGGGCAAGCTCGGAATATTCTTCGATGCTTTTTCCGTAAATATTTACGATCAGCGGCGGAGACAGGGTCTGCAAAAAAGGCAGTTTTTCGCTAATGAACGCCTTGATTCCCACATTCTCAAGTCCAATGGCATTCAACATCCCACACGGAGTTTCCACAATCCGGGGCGGCGGGTTGCCGATGGAAGGCTCAAGGGAAAGGCCCTTGACCACAATGGCTCCCAGACGGTTCAGATCCACCAGATCGACAAACTCGCTGGCATACCCGAAAGTCCCTGAAGCGGTCATGACCGGATTTTTCAGGCTGAGTCCGGCAATCAAAACCTGAAGATCAACAGTTGGTTTTTTCATCTAATGGCACCGTTTGCCCACAGCCTTGATGCGGGCTTCAAGATTGAGAAGGTATGCGGGTTCCGGCTGCTTGGGCTCTTGTTTGACATCATACTCAACAGCCTTGATTCTAGTCATGACACGTGGAATATCGCCATGATCCTCTGCCAGGTAGGATTCTACCAGATTTCTGAATTCATCGCAATATTTCAAGGATCGGGGGATGTAGTTTCTTGCATCCGCTCCGGTAAAGGCATACCGGTGCGCCAAACAAATCGCGTCCGCTTCCAGAAGCTCCAGTTTTTTCATGGAATCCACATACTGATCATAATCCACCAGACAATCGGAAACAATATAGCCGGTGGAATCCGCGATCCCGGCAGCTTCCGAACAAACCAGGGCTTTAATCTCCGGAACGTAATAACTTAAACAGTCCCGCGTATGGCCTGGAGTTTCAATCACCTGGAGGGTCCGATCCGGGGATATGTTTAACACATCGCCTTCCTTCACTGTGATGTCGATTTCAAAGGGGGTAAACTCGATAGAGGTATCACCCAGAAAACCATTTCGCCGGACCATTTTCACTGACGCGCGGTTCAGCTCTCGAATCAGCTCTATGGCATTCGGCCTGGCCAAAGTTGCTTTGGCCTGTTCAGAGGAAATGATCTTCATTTCCGGAAAATGCGATTTCAGCACCGAAACCGATCCGCAATGGTCAAAATGTGAATGGGTCAACAGACAATAAGCAGGGGTCCGGCTTCCCATCACCTCGGCAATGGCAGCTACATAATGGTGTCCCAAAAATGAGAAACCGGCATCAATAATGGCAGGATTTTCCCCATCCAGCAGATAAACCGGGATATCAGGGTTCCCCAGCATATAGAGTCTGTCGACAACGCGTCCGGTCTGCTGGATGATCAAAATAATTTCCTTTATCTGACTATATTCATGTGTTTATTATCAATGAATATCTGCATACTAACATCTGAATATTGTTCCGTAAAAGCAGTATGTAACTTGCGCATAAGAATGCGCTACCTTGCGTTATTCTTTGATTTTATAGACCATGTGGCGATTTTGATCAAGGTGATATGTCATCGTACGAAATTCAAATGTGATATCTTTTTAAAAAGTCCAATATCCGCGTTGAGCTTCATCCTTCACTCTATCCCCCCGACGGCGGTACGCCGAATCTAAGCCATTTGAACTGAGTTTGAACCTCTTTGGAAATGGCATCGCCAATTCTTGCCATGAAAACATTTTCCGGTTTCAGGCAGATGTTGGGCTCATTGGTCTGAAATTCTTGAAATCCAAATGGTGCAAACAGGCGGATGAGCATTGTGCGATACTCCTGGGCGGTTTTCAGCGCACCGTCCAGATCCCAGGTCCAGGAATATCCCACCATATAGGCAATCATGTCTTCAATCCGGGGATGATTCACCAACTGTTGAACGATGCCGCGGGCAACTCCCGTGGATCGCCAATCCCTGCACACCTCAATGGCCTTGATCTCGATCATGATTCCCGGGCCCAGTTCAGCCCACCGTTCCTCCGAATCCGGATGAACCAGTACGCCAAACCCGATGATATGCTGATAGTCGATCAAAGCCAGGACAACATTGGCATCCGGCATTCCTGCGATCTTTTCAAGCGTCTCTTTCCGGGTATAAAGAGATTTATAATGGGGGTGAATTCCGAACTGGCTATCGAAACTGCACATCCGAATTTCATCCCTGCTGCAGAACGACCGGATCAGAATCTTTCCGACAGGCGTTTCCCAAACAATTGTTGTTGATACTGCTTCATCCATTCATTCACACCCCCGTACGCACAGACAGACTTAAAAATCCCCCCAGTTCTTGTGCAGCCGCTTGGTCATGATGACCAAATTGTGAAAATTGCCGCAGGAATCCTTGACATAACTTTTCAATTCACCCCGCTCAAAAAAGTCCATTTTGTGCGCAGCCTCGATGGCCGGATCTTCAACCCCGACAACAAGATCGGTACGAAGCTCTTCAAGGCCCTTGTCCATGCCCAGTTGAATCAGATCCAGAAGCATCCAGGTTCCCAGGCGGATATGGCGGTATGGCGGCAGGATCATCACCCGAATTCGCCCCACATGCCGGGTACAACCGAAACCTCGAAGGTGAAGACTGGCATGTCCCAC
>JAPLJE010000806.1:0-566 GCA_026388755.1 Deltaproteobacteria bacterium
CAAAGCATGCCCAGACCACCGAAAGGGCTGCCGGATTTCTCAGTCAATGTCGATCTGCATACCCGCCGCGAAACCACACCGGAAGCAGGGTGGCAATCCCTTTGGAAAGAGCTTTCATCGGGGATCTCAAGCGGAACCTCCGGTATCATGATCCATCATCAGCGAATGAATGAAACGGCCTTTGAATTTCTGAAAGTATTGCTGGATGTCATGATGCAGCATCCCCATATCCAGCCGATCCATTTCAACGATATGCTCCATGCATAAGACCATTGTCATCACCTCGATTTATCCGGCGTCGCCATCGGTCCGCAAATGGATAGGCTTTACCGATTGGAAAGTGGTGGTCGCCGGTGATAAAAAAACACCCATGGACTGGAACTGCCATCCGGCAACGTATCTGTCGGTAGCGGATCAGGAAAGCGCGCAATTTCAGATCACCCGAATCCTTCCCTGGAATCACTATGCCCGAAAGCTCATGGGCTATCTGGTTGCCATTCAGCAGGGTGCTGAAATCATCCTGGATACCGATGACGACAATATGCCCAAGTCAGACTGGTCCATTC
>JAPLJE010000806.1:623-5574 GCA_026388755.1 Deltaproteobacteria bacterium
ACCGGCACGGTATCGCCTTTTAATTCTCAAAACACGGCATTTATTCAGCCGGTATTTCCGCTTCTGTATCTGCCGGCTTCGGTCAGTTTCCGGTCCACCGATATAATCCGGGGGCTGGTGGCCCAGCCGATCCTCTGGAGAGCCGGCTATTCACTGGGATTTAACCGGGCAACCGTTGTCCAGGATCGTAATGACCACCATTATCTGTCTGATTTTGAATCGGAAATTCCCTGCTATCTTTATCCGGAAAAAATCATGGATGTGGTTGAAGGAGCGGTTTCATCTCAATTTTCCATTGAAACCAATCTCATTAACGCTTATGAAAATCTGATTCGACATCACCTGATCCCAAAATGCGAGATGGACCTGCTTCTGGCATGGGTTCAGGATATTCAGAATCTGACAGGAAAGAAACCATGAAGGATTTCCTTCCTGGCGCCATGCTGATTACGGATCTGGACGGAACCCTGCTGAATTCTGACGGAAGTCTGACAAAGCAGGATCTGGATGCGCTTTTCAGTCTGGGACACAAAGGGGTCGTTCGTGTTATTGCAACGGGCCGCTCCCTGTATTCCTTTAAAGTGGTTGCCGGAAACCGGCTGCCCGTGGATTATGTCATCTTTTCGACCGGCGCTGGAGTCATCGCCTGTCCGGATGGCCGCCTGATCCGCAAGATTCACCTGGATTCCGGGGCGGTTTTATCCGCAGTTCAAATTTTCATGGAATTCGGGCTCGATTTTATGGTTCATCAACCCATTCCGGATAATCACCGGTTTGTATATTACGATACTGGCGGGGATAATCCGGATTTTCATAGACGTCTTGCGCGGTACAGCGAATTCTGTCAACCGCTTGACAATGCGACTTTCAATATCGGATCTGCTTCACAGTTGCTTGCCGTGGTCAATCATGATAACAGTGCATCCGTACTGAAGGCTTTGCGTTCAAAATTGACAGGCTACAGCGTCATTCGATCCACTTCGCCTTTAGACGGCAAATCAACCTGGATAGAGGTTTTTGCTCCTGGAGTCAGTAAAAGCCAGTGCGCCGCATGGCTGGCTGATCGGTTGAATATTGACAAAGAACGTGTCCTGGCCGTTGGCAATGACTATAACGATCTGGATCTGCTCGAATGGGCAGGGACCGCTTTTCTGGTTGACAATGCTCCCGATATGCTGAAAAATCGATTTGTTTCCGTGGCATCCCATGATCATGGCGGTGTGTCGGAAGCGATTCACCTGTGGCTGGCAGACGCTACACGGCCCAGAAATTAGAACCCGTAAGTTAGAAATGGATTCATGTCAGTAAATACAGTCTCTCGAAAATGGAAAAAAGCCAAAAAGGAGGTTTAACGTGACTGAAAATCCCTTCAAGATGCCGAAAGATTATGAAATTGCCCTGAATGTGGGCAGACCCCCCAACATTGCACAGCTTTTCCCCAATTCAAAAGCGCTGATTGTCAGTGGAAAATATATTGACCGGGCCATGCTGGCCAAAGGCAAAGCCATTGCGATGGCCGCAAACGGGAGGAACATCTTTGTCATCCGGGGCGCGCTTGCCGCCGCCCAGCGGGCCAATTCCGTCATTATCATTGAGATCGCCAAGTCGGAAGGAACCTATTGCGCAGTTAATTTCTGGAACATCGCCCGGCAGGTGGACGCTCTGTGCAATGAGATGGGCATTACGGTTCCGGTCGCAATTCACGCGGATCACTATGGAATAAAGTCCCAGGCTGATATTGCGCAGGCTATGGTTGAGATCCCAACCGTTTTTGAAGCCGGTATCACTTCCATTGCCGTAGATGCCTCGCACATGCCGGACGACCAAAACCTGATGGCCAATCTTGCGCTGTATCCTTTTATTCCCAGGTGGGCAGGACTTGAAACCGAGGTAGGTGAAATCAAAGGCAAAACTGGTCTCTCCACAGTGGATGAGGCGATGTTTCTCATTCGGGGGTTAAATGCTCATGACATCTTCCCGGATTGGATTGCCCTGAACAATGGAACCACCCATGGCATCGAGGCCAGCGATCAGGGGATTCAGGTCGCGCTGACTCAGAGCATCCATGAATCGCTGACGCCTTATAGCGTTTCAGGGGCTCAGCATGGCACATCGGGAAACAGCTCGGATCGCCTCCGGGAAATCGCCTCACTGACCCGAACCACCAAGGCCAACGTGGCAACGGCCCTACAGATGATTTCCTGGGGGCTTGAAGTCAATGACTATGGCAATGCCATTCTGGACCCGGATGGCAAATTCATCAAGATCCAGGGGCAAGGTGTGACCGAAGAACTGTGGCAGGAGATGGTGATGTATGCGGATACCAAGGGCCTTAAAAAAGGTGATTATAAAAAACTCAATCTCCCATTTGAAAGTAAACTCCTCGCCCAGCCAAAGGCGATTCGCACACGCATGTCCAAACGGGTGGAGGATTTTATTTATCAGATGCTGATGACGGTGTTTAACGCCGGTGACACGGCACCGCTGGCTGTTGAGGCCATTCTCAGGGCAAATTCTTATGATCCGGGCCCAAAGGCCGGGCGGATAGAAGAGCCTTCAGACTGGACGCCCGAAAAGATTGCCGTCCGGGCCTTGTCTGTTGGAGCGGATAAGGGCGCAAAAGGCAATTTTGATGATTAATGCCGTTTGCGTCCTTAACCTGGAACGTCTCCGTGTAAAATAAATTTCATGAAGGGGCCGGAATGGGACCGGCCTCTTCATCAGATAAAAAGACCTTCATAATCAATTCAGGAGATTTGTATGTCCGAGAAAATGATCATTCCCGATGAATTTCAAGGATCGATCAGGCGGCTATTGAACCGGATTCCACCCGAGCAGCGTGATGACGAAACACTTCAAGCCGCCCTGCTGGTGTATTTGAAGCTGGGCGGAGAAAAACTGGCCCGTCATTACATTGAAATATCCAAAAAAGTATTTCCGGACCAGATGGTCCTGATCAAAAAACAGCTTCACGATGGCGTTGATGAAGATGAAGCGGACGGAGTCAATCAGGATGACGCCGAAAGAGATGAAAAATATGCCGCAGATTCGAATAAACCGGATTCTGATTCTGAAGATTTTGTCTGATACTGTCTGAATATTCTTCCCATCAGGTGACCAGCCCTCCTAAATCAGGTCATCCGAACCCTGACAGAGCGTGCGTGGGCTCCGAGTCCTTCAATTTCAGCCAGCCGGATGATATCCGGCGCTTCCCGCCTGAAAGCCGCTTATGAATAGTGAATCAAGCTGGTTTTTTTGACAAAATGGTCCACGGAAAGTGCAGAAGAGAACCGAGCCGTTCCCGATGTGGGTAACACATGGTTGGGTCCTGCGATATAATCCCCCACGGGTTCCGGCGTATAATGACCCATGAAAACGGCTCCGGCGTTTCGAATGCGTTCGATATATTCCAGAGGGGAATTCAGGTGCAGCTCAAGATGTTCCGGCGCAATTGCATTGGCAAGATCGAATGCAGAAGCAATATCATTCACCACAAAAATGGCGCCATAGTTTTTTAGCGATTCTTCGGCGATGTCCTGACGCGTCAAGTCCTTCATCTGTCTGTTTACCGCCTCAGCAACCTGTTTTGCAATTTTTCGTGAAGGGGTAACCAGTATGGAGGACGCCATCGGGTCGTGTTCCGCCTGAGACAGCAGGTCGGCTGCCGTGAATTCAGAATTTGCGGATTCATCGGCAATGATCAGAATCTCACTGGGGCCTGCGATCATATCAATGCCGACAGTTCCAGCAACCATTTTTTTGGCAAGGGTAACGTAAATATTTCCGGGCCCCACGATGACATCGCATTTGGGGACCGTCCCGGTGCCGTAAGCCATTGCTGCGATTGCCCAGGCACTGCCGATCTTATAAACCGCGTCAATCCCGACCCGTTTGGCTGCGACCAGAAGATGGGGATTGACAGTGCCGTCCGGAGTTGAAGGAGTCGTCATGACGAGGTTTGATACGCCGGCGATCCTGGCTGGAATGGCACACATCAAAACTGTTGAAACAAGAGGCGTCTTGCCGGCTTTCCCGCCGGGCACATATATTCCTGCAATGCTCACGGGATTAACGATCTGCCCCAGGAGCGTTCCTGGCCTTGGGGTATCAATCCAGGATTTTAAGGACTGTTTCCGGTGAAAAAATTCGATCTGGGATGCAGCGCGATCCAGGGATTTTATGAATTCCGGGCTTACCTGTGAAACAGCATGTTCATATTCCTGAATACCTGCCTGAAGGGTCTCGATGTTCAGACAGGGTGAATCGAACCGGTTTGCATAACTGATCAGAGCTGTATCGCCGTGTTTGCGCACATCTTCCAGGATGCGTGCGACAGCCCGTTGATCTTTTTGGTTAAACGATTGCACCCGGCTTTCAATAACCGAAAGCCGTTTTTCAGCAGACAAGGAAGGATAGGAATAGATTTTCATGATAACAATAAACCCTCAAGAGTGATATTCTCAAAATATTCTGTTAGACTCAAAGACCATGTCTTTGGCAACTGCAAAACAGGTGATGGAACTGCCCTGTTCTTTGAGCCTTTGGTTGCAGTCGGCAACAATGACATCCATTTGCGCATCGGTTCGTTCCTGATTGATGTGAAAGAGTCCCAGTCGCTTCACGCCTGCCTGAACCGCCAGCTTGAGAACATCGGTGTAAACCGAATGCCCCCATTCGATGGTTGTCCGGTATTCCTCAGGCGTGTATTCAGCGTCATGAATCAGAAGATCGGCGCCTTCACAAAAAACCCGGTATGCTTCAAACGGCAATCCATTGGGGTGAATATACCCCAGTTCGTTATCGGTCAGAAAAACGAATTTTTTGTCATTTTCAATAAACTTGTAACCGCTGCCGCTGTTGGGGTGGCTGATCGGGATGGGAATCACTGAAACCGAACCAATGTCAAACCGGGAAGGACAGGCCTTCTCATATTCGATTTTTGCCCTGACAT
>JAPLJE010000056.1 GCA_026388755.1 Deltaproteobacteria bacterium
GAAGCGGCCGGTTCATTGCGGATACCTGCAGGCAGTGCCCTCACCCCGTGCCCTGCGCCACGGCCTGTCCCGAGAACGCTATCATCGCCGACCCGGTTACCGGCGCCCGCATCGTGGATACGTTTGCATGCGTCGGTTGCCGTCTGTGCCAGCGAGCCTGTCCCTGGAACATGATCAACTTCGATGAGCAAAGTCAAAAAGCCACCAAGTGCTTCCTTTGCCAGGGCCATCCCAAATGCGTGGAAGCGTGCCCGTCCGGTGCTCTGCACTATGTCCCCTGGCGTGACATGACCCGCGAGGCGGCCCCGGGCAGGGCTGCGCTGCGAGTGGTCTCTGCCGAGAAAGCCAAAGAATGCCTGGATTGCCATTTGCCCCGGTAACGAAATTCACGGCAATAGAAACACAAGGAGACCAGCATGGCGAAAGAAAAGGGAGGTTTTGCCGGCAAAGTCCTACGGGTAGACCTCTCCACCGGAAAGATCAGCTTTGAGGATACCGTTGCAAAATACCGGGAGGTGCTGGGGGGTACGGGCATCGGCTATAAGGTCCTCTGGGACGAGGTTCCGGCGGGGACCGTGCCATTTGACGCCGGCAACAAGATCGTCTTTGCCACCGGAGTCCTGGCGGGCACCGGCGTCCCCTGCAATGGCCGTACCGCCGTGACCACCCTTTTTCCCTCCTGCCGGCCTCAGCCCCTGGTGGCAAGCGGGCATATGGGGGGCCATTTCGCCGCCAAACTCAAGTACGCAGGTTATGACGCGTTAATCGTCGAGGGCAAGGCCGATCGGCCGGTGTGGCTCTTCATCCGCGATGGCCGCGTCGAAATCCGCGATGCCAGGCATCTCTGGGGCACCGGTATCCGCCGTGCCACCCTGGAGATCAGTCAGGAGATGGGGCCGGAGAGCGTTGTGGCAGCCATCGGTCAGGCCGGCGAGAACCTTGTGCCCCTGTCCGTGGTGATGAATTCGGTTTCCCACTCGGCCGGCGGTGTCGGCGCAGTGATGGGCGCCAAGAACCTCAAGGCCGTTGCCGTGCAAGGCAGCGGTTCGGTGCGCATCGCCGGGGATAAATCCGAGTGGGAGCGTCTGGTCAAATTTCATCTGTCTATTCTGGGCGCCAACAATCAACACGTGGTGCCGAGCTTCCCGCATCCGCAGTCCGAGTACTACAATCCCACCTCCCGCTGGGTGGGTGCCCCGGGTAAACGCTGGGGCGCAGCAGAGCCGCCGGTAGAGATCAACGGCGGTCTCTACGATCTGAACCGAATCGCCTTTCGTTCCAACAGCGGCGCCTTCTATCTGGGCGACCAGGCCTGGCGGTACACGGTGCGGGGCAACGGCTGTACGGGGTGCCCCATCCGCTGCCACACCATCCTGAAAGTCCCTTCGGTGGAAGCCAAGTACGGCATCCGCGAAGTGGCTCAGAATACCTGCGGCGGGATGGTTTTCGGACGTTCTTTTTTCAAACAACTGCCAGGTGGCCTGATTGGTCCTGCAGCGCTTGAAGCCTGCATGGTCGGCATGCACATGGCCGACGATCTGGGGCTCTGGTGCAACTACGGCCAACTGCAGCGCGACTTGATCAAGCTTTATTACGACGGCACGCTTAAGACCAAGATCGGCTCCGACGAGTATGCCTCGTTTTCCTGGGACAAATATGAAAACGGCGATCCGGCCTTTCTCTTTGAGATCATTCCCCGCATCGCCATGCGCCAGGGCGAGTTGGGCGAAGCCCTGGGACTTGGCACCGGAGGGCTTTTAGACCACTGGTCCATCCCGGAGGAGACCTGGACTCAGGATTCCGCCACCGCCTACTGGAAACTCGGCCATCCCAAGCACCACGCCAATGAAGACGACGGCCAGTGCGGGGTCATCATCAACACCCAGTATAACCGCGATGCCCAGTGCCACTCCCACGTGAACTTCATTCGAAACGGCCTGCCCCTGGCGGTGCAAAAGAAACTGGCCGCCGAGATCTGGGGATCTCCCGAAGCCGTGGACGGCACCGGCGACTATACGCCCATGAACATTCATAAAGCCCGGCGGGCCCGGTGGTCGCTGGTCCGAAAGGAACTTCACGACAGTCTGGGCCTGTGCAACTGGATGGGGCCGTGGGTGGCTTCTCCCCTCAAGGAACGCGGCTATTCGGGGGACGACAGCCTGGAATCCAGGTTCTACAGCCTGGCCACCGGGGAGAAGAGGAGCCGCGAGGATCTTGACCTGATCGGCGAGCGGATATTCGTTCTGCACCGGGCGCTGACCATCCGGGGCATGGGCAGCATGGAGATGCGCACCCGGCACGACCTCACACCGCAATGGATCTACCAGGACCCCAACGGGGCTCAGTCCTTCACGAAAGGCACCATCCGCATGGATCCCCAGGATATTGCCAGGGCCATGGAACTGTTCTACGAGGTGATGGGCTGGGACAAGGCCACCGGGGCGCCCACGGCAAAGGCTTACGCCCGGTTGGGGCTTCAATCGGTAGCCGATGGCCTGGCAGTGAAAAAACTCGTGGCAGGGGTCAAGGGATGACCGGCCAGGAAAGCCAAACCCTTTGCCAGGCCCTTGCCATGGCGATCCGGGATGCGAGCATGGCCGGGCAGTTGGTGGGCAGGGATGCATTGCTTGCTGAGCTTCGAGGTTGCAGCCTGCCGAGCTCCGATGAACCAGGTTTCCCGGACATGGAAGCCCTTCTTGCCGAGACACTTTCTGCCAACGCGGACCTGGCCGCCCTGACGAGCATTTCCGGAGAGATTCTATACCACGCACCGTCTCTGCTCAGCCGCACCTATGCCGGCATCCTGGACAGCAAGGCCTCACCGGTACGCCTCATCGCCGAAGAGGTCAGGAGGAACTCGGCGGATTACCCCCGGCCGTTGCCCCTGGAACTTTTCGAGCAATCTCCCTTCGATCTAATTCCCGAACAAATCGAAGCCAGCCTCAAGACCATGGCTGCCGGCCCGGAATTTGCCGACATCTCCTTTGTCACCACCTCCACCGGAGCGGTCTATCTCTTCTCCAGCCGCCACCTGGAGCGCCCTTACGCTGCCTTTCTCGCAGAACGTGCCGATACCGGGCTGCTGCTGAATCCCTGAAAGATAAAAAGGCAAGAAGGTCATCGAGGCGCTTGGCTGTAAGCTGTCAATTGTATAGATGGAGCATCATTTAAAACATAACTCCAAATTGTCATCGCTGTAACAAAGCTAATTCAGACGATGTAAAAAGCCGCGCGGCCGATTGGCAACGATTGCATTTTTAATAAATATTTCTTGATAATAACCTTATTAGGTAATATTATAACCACATGCAATACGAGGTCAAAATCAAAAAGAAAGCCCTCCGTGGGCTGGAAAAACTTCCTGTAGACGTGCGGAAGTTATTATTTTTACTGATTGAAGACCTTAAAGCAGATGGCCCGATATAAAAAGGTTGGTACAATTTTTCACCCTTGGGTAATGATAGATACCACTGCCATTTAAATTATCGCTATGTGGCGTGCTGGACTTATCGACAGGGGGAGATCGTAATTGAGGTGTATTATGTTGGCTCCCGTGAAAAAGCCCCGTATTGAGATATCCCTTCAAGGTGAGCATGTTAATGAGCTCATTGATTGGATAAGTAAAAAATATGAAGTAAATATACTCTCATCCGAAGATTCCGATAGCATAGCCATTGAAGAGACTGATTTTTGGAAAGAAATGCAGTCCAACAGAATCGGCAACCTTCTTTCCGCAGCCCGGTTAAAAGCCAGCCTGTCACAGTCACAACTCGCTGATAAGCTCGGTGTCCGCCAAAACATGATCAGTGACTACGAAAGGGGCAAGCGCAGGCTTTCGCCGGCAATGGCAAAACGGATAGCTGAAATTCTTCATTTCAATGTTGAAAGACTTTCATAGTGTTCTGGGGAGTGATTTTCGGCTCAATCGGTTTAGGCTTTTTTGTTTCAGGTATCGTTATGATCGTATTGCCTTTTATTATAAAAAATTAAATATATATTTTTGTGGTGTCGCTGATCAAGGAGGATAAAAATGGATAAGAGAAATTATTCCATTGTTTGTGGTATTCTTGCTTTGTTTATAAATGTGCTGTGTTTTGCGGACGAAACCAAATTGAATGTCGGAGTTTTGAAATTAACCAGTTCGGCTCCGATATTTATCGGAATGGAAAAGGGGTTTTTTAAGGCGGAAGGATTGATTTTAGAACTTCAATGGTTTGACGCAGCTCAACCGATCGCTGTTGCAACGGCGTCAAACAAGGTTGAAGTCGGCGCCACCGGCATCACGGCAGGCCTTTTCAATATGGTGGCCGGCGGGCAGAAACTTTTGATTGTCGCGGATAAAGGCCGTGAGTCAAAAGGGTATTCTTCATCGGCGGTTATGGTGAATACTGAACTATGGAATAACGGCGTAAAAAAGATTCATGATTTGAAAGGAAAGAAGATTGGAATCACTCAAATCGGCTCTACGTTTCATTATATGATCGGCAGACTTCTCGAAGCAAATGGATTAACGCTAAAAGATGTGGAGCTGGTTCCGCTTTCAAAAATCAGTGCATTGATGGCCGGTTTGCAGAGTCGGCAGGTTGATGCGGTCATTTTGAATGAACCCAATATCACCATGGTGTTAAAGGACGGATACGGCAAGCTCGTCATTCAGGTCGGAGATGTTATGGATTATCAGACATCGGCGATTTTCTTTTCTCCCGATTTTGCAAAAAACAGACGCGACAATGCCGTCAAGTTTTTAAAAGGGTATATAAACGCAACACGGTATTATCATGATGCCGTTTTAACGAAAAAAGACGGAAAAAGTGTTCCCGGAAAAAATTATGATGAAGTTATAGCAATTATTGCAAAATATACCGGCACGCCTTTCGAGGATATTAAAAACGGTCTTCCGAATATGGACCGCGACGGCAGGTTGCTGGAAGCGGATATTCAAACCCAGATCGACTGGTACGCCGCCAA
This sequence comes from Deltaproteobacteria bacterium, assembly GCA_026388755.1. Lineage (GTDB taxonomy): Bacteria > Desulfobacterota > Desulfobacteria > Desulfobacterales > Desulfatirhabdiaceae > RAAP-1. The sequence continues at coordinate 4,969 of JAPLJE010000056.1, forward strand.
TCAAATGATTGAAAAGAAAATCTCCTCAAAAGAAGTGACCGATTCAACGCTCTGGGAAGCTGCCATAAAGCAGTTAAAGTAAGGCTCCGGCATGTGATGCCGGAGAGTCGTCCGTTTTGTTTAAAATGGCTGTCTGAAGAATTCGTCGTGGAAGTTGCTTTCGATCCATGTTCTCTGCGATGCCGATTTTTCCGGAACAGCCGTTTTTTTTGGAGAATCCTGAGATGAAAGTTGTACTCGAAAATGTTTCGAAAAAATACAGTGACAGGCAAGGAAAGGAATGGCTCGCTCTTAGCGATATATCGCTTACTTTACATGAGGAAGAATTCGTTGTGCTCCTGGGTCCGAGCGGCTGCGGCAAATCGACGCTGTTAAATATGGTTTCCGGCATATTGAGTACCAGTTCCGGTCACATTTACTTTGATGAATTGACCGAAGACAAAACCCCCAGGGTTGCGATGGTTTTTCAGGATGCCGGTCTTTTTCCCTGGCGATCTGTTTATAAAAACATTGCTTTTGGTCTTGAAGAAATGAAACTTGATAAAAATGAAATCGATCGAAGCGTTTGTGAGTATATCAAAATGGTGGGCCTGACGGGTTTTGAAAAATGTTACCCGCATCAGCTTTCCGGAGGCATGCGCCAGCGTGTCGGGATTGCGCGTGCACTGGCCATTAAGCCCGATTTGCTGATGATGGATGAACCATTTTCCGCCCTGGATGCGCAAACCCGAACGCTGATGCAGGAAGAATTGCTGAAAATCTGGAGGCAGACCCATTTGACAACCCTTTATGTAACACATAATATTCAGGAAGCTGTTTATCTTGCGGACAGGATTGTCGTGTTGTCTCGCCGTCCCGGAAAAATTACAAGTGAAATTGCAGTCGAAATATCCAAGTTCGAAAGAGACAACGATAGGCATCTTGAACAGTTTAACGGATATGTTGATAAAATATGGCATCTTATCCGTAAAGACGCTGAAGATGCCTTGCTTGAGGTTTGAATGGCGCCGACCTATCGAAGAGAAATAAAAAACAAATTTGCATTCATGGAAAAAGAAATCCCCGTCTGGGTAAGTATTTCAGGCATGATTGTACTGATCCTTTTATGGGAGATTATTTGCCGTCTCGGCATTGTTTCGGAATTGTATCTTCCTTCGCCAACTTCGATTTTAAAAGCTTCCTGGGTGATGCTTGCAAACGGTGAACTTATCGGCAGTACCAGGGCAAGCCTGTATCGAATCGGCATGGGCTTTTTCATCGGAAGCTTCTCCGGTATTTTAATCGGGCTGATACTCGGTTTTTCAAAAACCGCGGAAGCGCTGGGGAATCCTCTGATTTATTCGATTTATCCCATTCCAAAAATCGCTTTGCTTCCTCTGATCATTTTGTGGCTGGGAATCGGAGAAATTTCAAAAGTTACGATAATCAGCTTGGGAGTTTTCTTTCCGGTAGTCATCAATACCTATTCCGGTGTTAAGCATGTCGATAAATCTTTAATCATGGTTGCAATCAGTTTTGGTTCCACGCGGTTTAGTTTGATTCGAAAAGTAATTTTGCCCGGAGCGCTGCCCATGATTTTTGCAGGATTGAAACTTGCCGCGGGAACGTCGCTTCTTTTACTTGTAGCTGCGGAAATGATTGCCGCAAAAGAAGGAATCGGATCGATTATTTTGCACTACGGCGATCTGATGCTGACAACCAA
>JAPLJE010000706.1 GCA_026388755.1 Deltaproteobacteria bacterium
CCATGTGTCTGACAGAATCCAATGCCGGATCTAATCTTGCCGATCTTCAGACGACCGCGTACCGTGAAGGCGACCATTCTAAAATCAAGGGAACAAAAGTCTTTATTTCCTGGGGAGAACACGACCTGACGGACAACATCATCCATCTGGTGCTGGCGCGAATCGATGGAGCGCCGGATGGGGTCAGGGGTATTTCCCTTTTTGTCGTTCCAAAAATTCGTGTCAATACCGATGGCTCTCTGGGAGAGCCAAATGATGTGGTCTGCGGATCGATTGAAGAAAAGCTCGGCCTTCATGCGTCTCCGACCGCAGTGTTGAATTTCGGCGCTGCCGACGGGTGTATCGGTTACCTCTGCGGCAAGGAGAACAACGGCCTGGCCCACATGTTCCAGATGATGAATGCCGCCAGAATCAATACGGGCGTCAGCGGCATGACCCTTGCCGGCACTGCTTACCGAAACGCACTGGAATATACCCGGGAGCGCATTCAGGGAAGGGATATCGCCCGGAGAAAAGAAGGCAATGTGGCCATCATCGATCATCCGGATGTGCGGCGAATGCTGTTGTGGATGAAGGCGATGGTGGATGGCATGCGCTCCATGATCTATACCGGCGCCTATTGGGCCGAACTGGCCCTTGAACTTCCGGACGGAACGGAAAAGGGCCGGTATCAGGACCTGGTGGATTTCACGACCCCCATCATCAAGGCCTACTGCTCTGATATGGGATTTCTCGTATGCGAAACCGCCATTCAGTGCCTGGGCGGTTATGGTTTCTGCAAGGATTACCCGCTGGAGCAGTACCTGAGGGATTCCAAGATCATGTCGCTGTACGAGGGAACCAACGGAGTCCAATCCATGGATTTGATGGGCCGGAAAATGACGATTCGCGACGGTGCGCCGTTTAATGCGTTCAAAGCTGAAATCGATCAATTTTGCGAAAAACACCGGGAGCATCCGGAACTGGGCGACAGGGTCCGGGCGCTTGCCGGTGTGGGAAAACGGCTTTGGGAAGCGGCCGGAGAATTGAAGAACCGGATGACTTCGGATCCGCTGCAGTGGGCATCCTACACATATCCGGCCCTGATTGCTTTCGGGGAAGTCGCCATGGCCTGGCGTCTTCTTGATCTGGCCATCATCGCTCATCCCGCTTCCCGGAAAAAAGGCAAGGAAAGCGATTTTTACAAAGGAAAGGTTTTGCAGGCAACTTATTTTGTGGACATGACCCTGCCCCATACCCTGGCCACCATTGAAACCTGCTGCCGTCACGGCAGAGAGATCGTGGAAATCCCGGATAATGCATTTTGAAAATCGGAAGGTGGAAGGTGAATTGTTATTAGCGAGGAATATATGAAAGAAGCCGTTATAATTGGTGCCGTCAGAACCCCCGTGGGCAAGTACATGGGGGCGCTTAAAACCGTTGAAGCTTACGATCTGGCAGCCATCGCGCTTGCCGGAGCAGTCAGTCAGGCCAATATCGATCCGGCTCTGGTGGATGAAGTGGTCATGGGCCAGTCCTACCAGAACGGCGAATATGTCAATATTGCGCGGATGGCTCTTTTGAAAGCCGGATGGCCGGAAAGCATTCCGGGAATCACCCTTGATCGGCGCTGCTGCACGGGTCTGGACGTGGTCCGCTATGCAGCGGCCCTGATTGCATCTGGCCAGGCCGAAATCGTGGTTGCGGGCGGTGTGGAAAGCATGAGCAACGCGGAGTTTTACCTTCCCGGAAGTATGAAATGGGGCGTGGGCGGAGCCAAGGGCATGCCAAAAGGTCACGGAGATCTGGCGATCTGGGGCCTGCCGTTTTACGACCGGATTCAGCGGGCAAGGGTCATGTCTCAGCCGCAAGACCGCTACGGCATACTGCCATCCATGATGTCCTGGGCCGAAACCGCGGCAAAAGAAGAGAATGTTTCGCGTCAGAGCTGTGATGAATGGGCGGTTGAAAGTCATAAAAAGGCTTGCGCGGCCATGGAAGCCGGCAAGTTCCGCGATGAAATCGTTCCGGTTCCAGTGATGCAGACAAAGGGAGAGCCGGTGATCGTGGAGCGGGATGAAAACCCCAGAGCCGATACCACACTTGAGAAACTTTTAAAATTAAAACCGGTTCTGGGCGGAGTCTGTACCGCCGGAACTGTTCCCATTGCCGTTGAAAAGGCGCTGGTCCAGGCGGGTCTGAACATGGGTCAAATGGATTTGATCGAGATTCAGGAGGCTTTCGCGGCCCAGGTTCTGGCGGATCTGAACGAAATGGGAGTTGGGCCCACGGATTACCCAAGGATTAATGTCAATGGCTCCGGAATCTCGCTAGGTCATCCCATTGCCTGCACTGGAACCCGGGTCCTGGTCACCTTGCTTCATGAAATGAGGCGGCGGGGCGCCCGATACGGACTGGAATGCATCTGTGGCGGCGGTGGCCTGGGCATTGCCGCCGTATTTGAACGCAAGACTGAAAAATGATGTTATCTTTCCCTCTTTTTCAAAGGAGGGAATCGTTACCTATTGCTGTGGCCGAATGGATGATCATGGCCATTTTATTCAAATTGTTTATTTACGGCTTTACTGCCGGCAAGGAGGATAGAACATGAGCACGAATATTCATGATGTTGTGGTGATCGATGCCGTAAGAACGGCTTTTGGGCGCGCGGGTGAAAAAGGCATTTTCTGGAATACCCGGGCTGAGGATCTTTCTGTTGCCGTGCTGAAAGCCCTGATGGCAAGGAATCCCCAGATCAAGCCCAGCGATATCGAAGATGTGATCTGGGGGGCGACGAACCAGATTAAAGAGCAGGGGGGCACCATCGGCAGGATGATCTCGATGCTGGCGGACTGGGGATGGGAAATTCCCGGATGCTCTGTTGACCGCATGTGCGCGGGCGGTCTGACCGCCACGGGATTTGGCGTTTCCTATATCGCCAGCGGCATGGCTGATTGTCTGATCGCAGGCGGCGTCGAGCACATGGGGCATCTTCCCATGGGGTTCATGCGGGACAATCATCCCCGATTCGAAGAAGTGATGGGAGATGCTTCGGCATTCAACATGGGCATGACAGCAGAGAATATTCATGACCGCTTTCCCGAGTTTACAAAGGAAATGGCCGATGCGTACGCCGCTGCATGCCAGAAAAAAGCCAGAATGGCCATCCAGTCCGGCAAAATGAAGGACATGATCATTCCCATCGATGTGGAGATGGCGGACGGCAACCGGTTGACCGCGGACAAGGATCAGCATTCGCGGCCGGAAACCACGATCGAAACTCTTGCAGCGCTCAAAACCCCATTTCGGGAACAGGGTGGCCGCGTGTCTGCCGGAAATGCTTCGGGCTTGAACGACGGGGCTGCCGCGGTTCTTCTGATGAGTGCGGAAAAAGCCAAGGCCCTGGGACTTTCGCCGAGCATGCGATGGGTGTCCACCGGGATTGCGGGCGTCGATCCGAGAATCATGGGAACGGCTCCGGTTCCGG
>JAPLJE010000221.1 GCA_026388755.1 Deltaproteobacteria bacterium
ATTTTCCTGTCTCAACCGCCAACCCGGCATGCTGCCATACTGACCAGCCGTTGACCAGTATCCGGACTTTTGAAAAACCAAGATTCTCCAGAAACAGTGCCAGATCTTTGCTCAGGTCACAGGTGTCCCCATCGCAGTAGGTAATGATCACGGCATTGTTTGACAGATCAGCGGTGACATCCATCACCCGCTGTTCGGCTTCGTGCCACGGAAGGCTTATTGCGCCCTGAATATGCCCTTTGGTGAATTCTTCCAAAGGCCGGGCATCCATAAACATCGCGCCCTTGGATTGGTGCAGAACCTTTGCCTCATCCAGGGAAATGGCCATCTGCCGACCGGATGGGGATGTCAGCCGCGCTTCCTGCGACCAGTTTCCGACTATCGGCAGCGGCGATGAACGAAAATGATTCGAAATCAAAGCAACTGCCGCCGCCGCAAGTACAATCACTGATAGTTGCCGGATGGATCGAATCCACGGATGATAGGGAACATTTCTTGCCATGATACTTTTCCTGTTTAAAAACTAATCATGAACGTTTCTACTTTGCCATCTTTTATAACACATTGGCTTAATGTTTCACACCCAAAACCTGAAATTGTTCGTATGAACAACTCGTTTCATGCGCATGCAAATATCAAGCGGATTCAGCACCTGAATCCTAAGATTTGCAGATCAAGTGGCAGACGCCTGTGGGCGTGGCCATCGTAAAGGGAAAATATTTTTTCTGAAACCACAGTGCCACGTTCACCAGGGAAATCAATACAGGAACCTCCACCAGCGGGCCGATTACCGCGGCAAACGCCTGGCCGGAGTCGATGCCGAACACGGCGACCGCAACGGCTATGGCCAGCTCGAAATTGTTGGATGCGGCGGTAAAGCTTAAAGTGGTAGCCTGCTCGTAGGTTGATTTGAATTTCATGGACAGGAAAAAGGATAAGAAAAACATGATGAAAAAATAAATGCAAAGGGGGACAGCGATCCGGATCACATCCAACGGCAGTTGAACAATGTATTCGCCTTTGAGAGAGAACATCACCAGAATGGTAAAAAGAAGCGCAATCAGCGTCAGTGGGCTGATTTTAGGGATGAATCGCTCTTCATACCATTTTTTGCCCTTTGTCTTTAAACCGATCCAGCGGGTGATCATTCCGGCAATAAAGGGAATCCCGAGATAAATAAATACGCTTTCGGCAATCTGGCCGATGGAAATATTGACGATCATGCCTTTGAGCCCCAGCCATTCAGGCAGCACCGTGATGAACACCCAGGCGTACACAGAGAAAAACAGGACCTGAAAAATGGAATTAAAGGCTACCAGGCCGGCGCAGTATTCCGTATCTCCGGATGCCAGTTCGTTCCACACGATGACCATGGCGATGCAACGGGCAAGTCCGATCAGAATCAGGCCCACCATGTATTCATGATGACCGGATAAAAAGGTGATGGCCAGAAAAAACATCAGGATCGGGCCGATGATCCAGTTCTGAACCAGGGAGAGGAGCAAGATCCTTGTATTTTTGAAGACTTCTTTCAGTTCTTCGTACTTGACCTTGGCCAGCGGCGGATACATCATCAGGATCAGGCCGACGGCAATCGGGATATTGGTGGTTCCCGCCTGAAACATGTTGATGACATCCCTTACCCCTGGAAACAGATATCCCCAGGACACTCCCAGGAACATGGCCAGAAAAATCCACAAGGTGAGAAAACGATCCAGAAATGAGAGTTTTTTAATGGCTCCGCCGTAACGCCGCTCTCGCGGCGTCTACTGGTCTAGTTTGTCAGCGGCGCTTATATTTTCGCGGATGGCGCGGATTTCGCCGGAAGAATGCCTTAAATAATCCATTTTTGCGTTTTCTTGCGCCTTTTTGCGGCTAAAATCACTC
>JAPLJE010000386.1 GCA_026388755.1 Deltaproteobacteria bacterium
TATTGGGAGCAAAAAATTCATGGGGCTCAAAAAAAACGCCATTGTCCACGATGGATGCGATCACCGCCTTCATATCGTAAGACTGGTTGGGGCTGTCCGGGATGATGGCATCCAGCGCCGGATCCACGCGACGGGGGTCATCGCCCGTATGCACGATGGGCGGATCTTCCATGTTGTTGGACGGTAGATAAGAGAGCAGGGTCTTTATTTTGGCAATGGCATCCTGATCGCTTTCACAGGCAAAGTGGGAGACGCCGCTTTTTTCATTGTCGGCCATGGCGCCGCCCAGGTCTTCGAAGCTGATTTCTTCACCGGTAACGGATTTGATGACTTCCGGGCCGGTAATGAACATATAGCTGGAGTTTTTAACCATGAAAATCCAGTCGGTCATGGCCGGAGAATACACGGCGCCGCCCGCGGTTGTTCCCATAATAGCCGAGATCTGGGGAATGACGCCCGAGGCCAGGGCATTGCGATAAAAAATCTGACCAAATCCCGAAAGCGCATCCACGCCTTCCTGGATTCTGGCCCCGCCCGAATCATTCATCCCGACAAAGGGCACACCGGCTTTCATGGCCAGATCCATGACCTTGCAGATTTTTTTGGCATGCATTTCTCCGAGGCTTCCGCCGCGGGCCGTAAAATCCTGGGAAAATGCAAAAACCGGACGACCTTCCACCAGGCCGTGACCCGTCACCACGCCGTCACTGGGAACATCAATCTTTTCCATGCCGAAATTGGTGCACCGGTGCGATACGAACATGTCAATTTCCCGGAATGTGCCGGCATCAAACAGCAGATCCAGTCGCTCCCTTGCGGTCAGCTTGCCTTTTTCGCGCTCTTTAGCGATGGCTTTTTCACCGCCCATAGTCAATCCATCTGCTGCGTTGCACTTCATCCTTTGCCTATAAACAGACAATAGCTATGATGTAGCCATGCGCATTACGATTTGTCAAGCAAAAAAAGCAATTGAAAGGCCGCCGCTGTCGGCGACAACATCCCGTTTTCCACCTGCCGCGACAGTTGGGGCAGGTATTGCTGAACTTCCGGGTGATGGTGAAACCGGTCTTTCAGTCCCTCTTCCACCAGCGACCACATCCAGGCCAGGGACTGAGATCTGCGGTTCTTTTCCATCTCGCAGCTTGAGGCCATGATATCCCGGTGTTTCAGGACAACCGCCCAGATCTCCTCGATCCCGGTCAGTTCCCGAGCGCTGCAAGTCAGCACCGGTGGCGACCAGTTGGGAGAGGCAGGCCTTAAGAGATGAAGCGCTGTTTCATAGTCCTTTTTAGCCCTTGCGGCTTTTTCAATGTTGTCCCCATCAGCCTTGTTGATGGCAATGGCATCGGCCAGTTCCAGAACCCCTTTTTTGATTCCCTGAAGTTCATCGCCAGCACCTGCCAGCATCAGGACCAGAAAAAAATCTACCATCGAAGATACGGTGATTTCAGACTGGCCGACCCCGACGGTTTCTACAATGATCACATCAAAACCGGCCGCCTCACAAACCAGCATGGTCTCCCGGGTTTTTCGGGCGACCCCGCCCAGGGTACCACCGGAGGGCGATGGCCGGATAAACGCCCGGCTGTCCGCGGAAAGCCGCTCCATTCGGGTTTTATCGGCCAGAATACTCCCGCCGCTGCGGGTGCTGCTGGGATCCACGGCTAGAACCGCCACGCGATGACCTTTTTCAACCAGCAGCATTCCCAGGCTCTCAATAAAAGAGCTTTTCCCAACGCCCGGAACGCCTGTAATCCCCAGACGCACCGCCTTTCCGGTGTGAAGCAGAAGCCGGTCCAGGATTCCCTGGGCCAAAACCTGATGGCTTGAAAGAGAGCTTTCGATCAAGGTGATGGTTTTGGCCAGAATCCGACGATTCCCATTCAGAAGACCGTTAACGCTGGCGTCTATCTCAACGGTCATCCGTGCTTTTTCTCCAGAACATTCAGCGTTTGATTGGCTGAATCCGTGATGGAGGTCCCTGGGCCGAACACGCCGACCGCGCCCGCCGCGAACAAAAATTCATAATCAGCCGGCGGAATGACCCCTCCGATCACAACCTTGATATCCTCCCCGCCGCCTGCCTTCAAAGCGGCAATGAGCTGGGGAACCAGGGTCTTATGCCCGGCGGCCAGACTGGAAACGCCCACCATATGGACATCGTTTTCAATGGCCATTTTGGCAGCCTCTTCAGGCGTCTGGAACATGGGACTGATATCCACATCAAAGCCGATATCAGCATACGCCGTTGCCACCACCTTGACCCCGCGGTCATGGCCATCCTGACCCATTTTGGTCAGCAGAATTCGGGGTCTTCGGCCTTCCTTGCCGGCAAAATCCTGGCAGCGCTTGCGAAGGGTATCGATCACGCTGTTATCCCCGTATTCCGAAGCATAGACACCGGAAATGCACTGAGTGGTGGCGACGAACCGGCCAAATACTTTTTCCATGGCATCCGATACCTCTCCGACGGTAGCCCTGGCCCGAATCGCCGCTATGCTGGCTTCCAGAAGATTGCCGTCGCTTTCCGCACAGCGGGTGATGTGATCCAGGGCTTTTTGAACCGCTACCGCATTTCGTTTGGCTTTGAGTTCCTTGAGGCGCTGCACCTGTTCGACGCGAACCGAATCCGTGACTTCCCGGACATCATCCAGGGGTTTCTCCTCGATTTTGTATTTGTTCACGCCGACGATCACATCCAGGCCCTGATCGATCCGGGCCTGCTTTCTGGCAGCCGACTCTTCAATGCGAAGCTTGGGCATTCCAGTTTCAATGGCCTTAGCCATTCCACCCAGTGCTTGAATTTCAGTGATGATCTTGCGGGCTTCGCAAATAATGCCATCTGTCAAGGCTTCCACGTAATAGGACCCACCCAGCGGGTCCACAACATGACAGACCTGGGATTCTTCCTGGACAATGATCTGGGTATTTCGGGCAATTCGGGCGGAAAAATTGGTGGGAAGCCCCACAGCCTCGTCAAAGGAATTGGTGTGCAGGGACTGGGTTCCGCCAAGAGCTGCGGACATGCACTCCAGGGTGGTGCGGATAATGTTGTTATAAGGATCTTGCTGCGTAAGGCTCCATCCCGAGGTCTGGCAATGGGTTCTCAGCATGAGCGACTGGACATTTTTGGGGTTGAACGGCTTGATCAGTTCATGCCACAGAAACCTGGCGGCCCTCAGCATGGCGATATCCATGAAAAAATTCATGCCGATCCCAAAGAAAAAGGACAGTCTAGGGGCAAAGGTATCAATATCCATCCCTGTTGCAAGCGCTGCCTTGACATATTCCAGTCCATCCGCCATGGTAAAGGCAGTCTGAAGCACCGAGTTGGCGCCCGCTTCCATCATGTGATATCCGCTGATGCTAACGGTATTGTACTTGGGCATATGTTTGGAGCAGTACCCGATAATATCCGATACGATCCGCATGGAAGGCGTCGGCGGATAGATGTAAGTGTTACGGGTCAAATACTCTTTCAAAATGTCGTTCTGGATGGTGCCGGTCAGTTTTTCCTGGGGAACGCCCTGCTCTTCGGCAGCCACGATATAACCGGCCAGGATCGGCAAAACCGCACCATTCATGGTCATGGATACGGACATCTCATCCAGGGGAATCTGATCAAAGAGAATCTTCATGTCTTCGACAGAATCCACGGCAACCCCGGCTTTTCCGATATCGCCGACAACCCGGGGATGGTCCGAGTCGTATCCCCTGTGGGTAGCCAGATCAAATGCAACGGAAAGCCCTTTTTGTCCACCTGCAAGGTTTTTCCGGTAAAATTCATTGGATTCCCTGGCTGTTGAAAATCCGGCATACTGGCGAATGGTCCAGGGCCTTCCCGCATACATGGTGGCCATGGGCCCCCGGACAAACGGGGCAAGACCCGGAAGGGTATTGACGTGTTCCATTCCTTCAAGGTCTTCAGCCGTGTAAAGCGGTTTGACCCGAATCCCCTCCGGGGTCATCCAGTCCAGGGAATCCGGCGATTTCCCTTTAAGCAGTTTTGTGGCAAGGTCTGTCCATTTTTGTTTTTGCGGATGATCCGGCATGGTGCGCTCCTTATAATGATGAAAATATTCGCTTGCAGTTTTATTATTGCGAAACGGGAAAGGTTAAGAAGCCAGGAAGCGCCCGTACTTCGCATTTCCCGACTTCCCGTTTTCTTAAGTTCTTAATGATCTCTTTGGCACAGCTCGACCAGAATACCACTGGTGGCCTTGGGGTGAAGAAAGGCAATCTTTGCCCCGCCTGCGCCGATTCTGGGTTTTTCATCAATGAGCTTGATGCCCTTGGCTTTTAATTCTTCCAGAGCCGCTTCAATATTTTCAACACGGAAGGCAACATGCTGAATCCCCTCTCCCCGTTTTTCAAGATATTTGGCAATGGGGCCGTCGGCAGATGTAGATTCCAGAAGTTCAACCTCGCTTTCTCCCACCGGAAAAAACGCGGTGGTCACTTTCTGCTCCTGAACCGTTTCAGAGCCGGCAAATGAAAGACCCAATACTTCGGTCCAGAAATTTTTTCGTTCATCGATGCTGCTGACGGCAATTCCGAGGTGGTCAATTTTAAGAATTTTCATGAGTTACTCCCTGGCAGTCCAAAGGTTCCTGGTTTTTGTTATGCTTGGCATCCGATACCCTACCGGATCATAATAACCGGCGAATAGATTGAATCAAGGAAAAGACAAACAGAAAAATACGGGCCATTCCGCATCAAGGAGCGGAAATTGCCCGCCATACCATTTCAAACAACACATTGGCCTGGGCAATCATACTTTCTTTTTGGCCACGCGAAACCCACATAAAAAAGGTTCGCTGTACAAAGCCCATCATAAAATCCAGCAATACGCCAGCGCGGACATTGGGGTTTAAAATCCCTTCTTTCTGCCCCTGGCTTAAGACTTCAAGAAACAGATTCATCATTTTCTTTTGTTGAAAGGTTTTATCCGCCATCCATGTTTTCATGGGAAGGGTCATAAACAGTATTTTAGCCAGGCCTTGATTGTTTTCATAATAATCAAGCTGAAGCCAGAAAACCTTTCTGAGTTTTTCCTTTAAATCCTCGATGCCCTGAAGGTGGTCAATAATCCGGTCCGTCAGCTTTCCCAGCCACACATCCACAACAGCGAACACAAGCCCTTCTTTGCTGCCGTAATAGCCATAAATGGTGCTGAAACTCACCCCTGCTTTTTTTGCAACCGTACGGATATTGGCCTGATGAAAATCCGATTCTGAAAATATCTCCAGAACCGCTGTTTCAAGCCGTTTCTGGATTTCAGGCTTAAAAACCTTGTTACCGTCTAAAGCGCTCTTATCATCGATAGTCAAAATCATCCCATTCAACAAATTGAAATAATAATAAATAAATGTTTTGTATTGCGATTTGAACCCTCTAATCACAATAATAAAAATAATGTTCTGCTGAAATATTTTTTATAACTTGTTGATATATAGATAATACCAGCAATAATTCAAATAATAATATATCAAAAACGAAACAACGTTACTATTTTGATATATGAATGGATTTGTTCTGTCAAGAAGAAAAAATAGGCTGACGACTGAAGGATACCATTAAACCATCAATAGTCTTCAGACTTCAGCCTGTCTTTCCATTCAGGGCTTGAAATGATCCATCACCCGCTTAAAGCCGGGCAATGATTTGACAATGGTGTCATCCGATACACAGAATGCAATTCTAAAATGCCCGGGCCCGCCAAAACCGCTTCCGGGAACCACGAGGATCAGTTCCTTTTGCAGCGCTCTTACAAATTCAACATCATCGGGTATGGGCGTTCGCGGAAAGAGATAAAACGTGCCAGGAGGTTTTACAAAATCATAACCGCTTTCGGAAAGACCGCCACAGAGAAGTTCCCGTTTTCTGGCATAAGCGGAAATATCCACGCTTGATCCCTGCATCCTGGCAATCACGCGCTGCATAAGGGCCGGTGCATTGACAAAACCCAGGATTCGGTTGGTCAGTGCCATGGCGCCCAGGAGCGTTTCCTTGTAGGTCGCGGCGGGGTTTACGGCAATAAATCCGATCCGTTCTCCCGGAATCGAGATGTCCTTTGAATAGGAAGTGGTCATGATGCTTTCAGCATAACAGCCAAAAACACTTGGGACATTAGCCCCGTCATAGATGACTTTTCGATAAGGCTCATCCGACATCAGGTATATGGTTCGGCCAAACGATTTTCCCTTTTGGATCAGCACCTTCCCCAATGCCATCAGGCTGTCTTCTGAATATATCTGTCCGGTCGGGTTGTTGGGAGAATTGATCAAAACAGCCTTGGTCTTTGGCGTAATGGCATCCGAAATGGCTTCGATATTCAGGGTAAAATCCGGATGCGTCGGAACCGTTTTTAATATGCCGCCATGATTGCCGACATAGAACCCATATTCCACAAAATGGGGCGTTGGCGTCAGAATCTCATCCCCGGGATCTACAATGGCTTTAAGAATGACATTCAGTCCTCCCGCAGCCCCGCAGGTCATGATAATCTCGGCTGCTGAAATCGAAACGCCCTGCTCCGAACACAAATAATCCGCAACGGCTTTGCGGACTTCCGGATAACCGGTATTGGGCATATACCCGTGACATCCCGGCGTCTCATGGTCCAAAAGGGTTTTCAGGATGGTTTTGAATGCTTCGGGCGGATCCAGGTTGGGATTTCCCAGACTGAAATCATATACATTTTCCGCCCCGTGAATAGCCTTCAGTCGGGCTCCTTCTTCAAACATTTTGCGAATCCATGAAGATTTTGTCAAAATGCCTTCAATATGCTTGGCTATCGTCATGATCGGTTTCCTTATTTTGCCTGAACTACGGATTTGACTTCCGGAATTTCATTCTTTAACGCCCGCTCGATTCCGTTTCGAAGCGTCATCTGGGACATGGGACAACCGGCGCAAGCGCCTTTCAGCCGGACAGTGACAACCCCCTCCACACAATCCACCAGCTCGACATCCCCGCCGTCCGCCTGAAGCATCGGCCTGATCCTGTTAATGACATCCTGAACTTTTTCTTTCATGATTCCTCCTCGCTGCCTGTAGTCCGTTGTTCATAAAAATATTTTCTGAAATCGTCAAAAGCATCATTCATGATGGCATTTCGCATTTCCCCCATCAAACTGATATAATAATGAACGTTGTGAATGGTATTCAACCGGTACGCGAGAATTTCGCGGGACAGGTAAAGATGTCGCAGATAGGCTCTGGAATAATGCAGGCAAGTATAACAGGAGCATTGCGCATCAATCGGCGCCGTATCGGCCCTGAAACGGGCATTGCTGATATTCAGCGTTCCTTTTGGCGTAAACAGTTGTCCGTTTCTGGCATTTCGCGTAGGCATCACACAGTCAAACATGTCTGCCCCTCGGCTGACCAGCTCGACCAGGTTTTCCGGAGTTCCAACGCCCATGATATATCTGGGAGCAGAACGGGGAAGATGCTGCAGGGTGATCTCAGCCATCTCAAGCATAACCTCTGCCGGCTCTCCTACACTTAATCCGCCAATGGCGTATCCGGGAAACTCCATTTCCACAAGGGCCTCTGCCGAAGCCTGGCGCAGTTCCGGGTACATTCCTCCCTGAACAATCCCGAACAGCGCATGGGCACCATCGGCCCGATCCTTCCAGGCGGTTTTGCAGCGCCTTGCCCATCGCGTGGTCAGATCCATGGCATCGCCGGCCTCTTTTTGTGTTGAAGGATAGGCAATGCACTGGTCCAGGCACATGATGATATCGGAATCCAGGCAAAGCTGAATTTCAATGGCCTTCTCCGGTGTGAGCAAATGCCTTGAACCGTCGATATGGGACTGAAAGTCCGCGCCTTCTTCGGTCATTTTTCTCAGCATAGCCAGGGAAAAGACCTGAAATCCACCACTGTCGGTCAGGATGGGCCTTTCCCAGTGCATGAAACGGTGAAGCCCCGAAAAAGCCTGAATGACATCACACCCGGGCCTCAGGTACAAGTGGTAGGTATTTCCCAGAATGATCTGCGCGCCGCAGGCAAGAAGATCTTCGGGCGAAAGGGATTTGACGGTCGCAAGCGTTCCAACCGGCATGAAGACCGGGGTATTAATATCTCCCCGCGACGTATGGATGATCCCGGTTCTTGCCAGGGTCGTTGTTGACCTTGATATTTCTTTAAATTCCAGATGCGCCCCCATCAATCAATCAGCATGGCATCCCCATAGCTGTAAAAGCGGTAGCCTTCTTGAATGGCTGCCTGATAAGCATTCAGAATAAAGTTCCGACCTGTAAATGCAGATACCAGCATAAGCAGCGTCGATCGGGGCAAGTGAAAATTAGTGATCATGGCATCCACTACCTTGAACCGGTAACCGGGATAAATAAACAGATTAC
>JAPLJE010000003.1 GCA_026388755.1 Deltaproteobacteria bacterium
GTGAGCTGGTTCCTAGCTGTTTAGAGTGGGCAAAATATTGGAACAAACTATATTTTGGGTACAATGATCAACAAGTGGAGCAAAACCGGGTAGTGTAATATATTTTGTGTAAATTCATGAAGGCAAAAAGGTAGAAAAAAAGGCGCTTTTCCTTTAGAAGGGTTTATCCGCATAAACCTGACATGAAAGGAGAAAGCGCCATGAAACTGGAGATGACAGTATCTGAAGCAGCCGAGATTTTCAAGGAAATTCAGAAGCAACCTGAGCAACTTTTTGAGATGATTCGTACAGACATTCGAGAGACGGTTGGCCAGTACCTGACAGCGATGATGAAGACGGAACTCACTCATTTTTTGGGAAGAGACATTTATAAACGAAACATCGTCCAAAAAGAAGTGAATCATCGTAACGGCTCCTATCATCGGGATTTCACCTTAAAGGGGATTGGCGAAGTCCAGGTCAAGGTTCCCCGAGATCGCAAGGGGGATTTCAAAACCCAGGTAATTCCCCGCAGCAAACAATTTGAAGAAGAAATCAGCCGGGATGTAAGTCTGATGTTTTTGGCAGGCGTGGGCACCCGCAGCCTTGCCATGATATCGGAGCGGCTAATCGGTCGGCACCTGTCCCATACAGAGATCAGCAGTGCCAACAAGGAGCTATCCGAAGCAGTAGAGAGCTGGAGACAACGGGATTTATCAGCAGAAGCGGTCAAATATATCTTTGTGGATGGCGTAAACTTCCACATGCGTATCAAAAAGAGCATTGATACAGTTCCCGTACTGGTTGCCATTGGCGTTACGGAGAAGGGGTTTAAACTGGTTTTAAGCCTCCAGTCCGGTGATAAGGAAACGGCAGGAAGCTGGCGCGAATTCTTCAAGGATTTGAAAACAAGAGGGCTGGACAGCCAGAAGGTGACTCTGGGCATTATGGATGGCTTGCCGGGATTGGAGGCTGTTTTTAAGGAAGAATTTCCCAGTGCCAAGGTCCAGCGATGCCAGGTGCATGTGGCTCGCAACATCCTGGCCAAAGTACCGAAGAAGCAGAAAAAGGAAGTGGCTGACGACATCCGTTCCATTTTCTATGCCTCTTCCAAAAAGAAGTCGTTGGAATTTATTGATATCTTCCAGCGGAAATGGAAAGAGACACTGCCTTCGGCAACCAGTTGTTTGGAGAGGTCCATTGATTCCTGCTTAACCTTTTTCAAGTTCCCTGAAGAAGAATGGATTTCCTTACGAACAACCAATGTCATTGAACGACTCAATAAAGAATTCAGAAGAAGGACTAGACCCATGGAGATCCTGGCTGGAGAAGCGGCCTGCTATCGAATTCTTGCATTTGTAAGTTTGAAAATGGAATTACATTGGCGGTCAAACCCAGTGGGAAAAGTGTCTAAAAATCTGCCTTTCTTTAAAAAATTGACCTTTGAAAATTTTACACAAAAAAGTTGACAGTACCAATAATCCTGATTATACCGGATTTCGAGGATCAGCTTTCAAATTGGTTTCAGTCCATCATTCTCCGAAGGGCAAGTGTTCTTTACCGGTGGCGAGCCACAGGTAAAGAACACCTTGATTCAGAAAATCTATCTGAAACAA
>JAPLJE010000420.1 GCA_026388755.1 Deltaproteobacteria bacterium
TTGGTAGTATTTTGGTATAGTTGCAAAGCTCTTCTCTGTACAAGGCGTCTTGCCTGTAAACTGTGATCTGTAATTTTAACAAATGTCCGCGGTGAATAAATTAGGCTCGCTGCACTTGTGAACATGCCACTTAAGGGGGTGTTTATGTCATAAGTTGAATTACTATTATTTATCAACTCATGTTGAATTCGCTCTACAGCTTTATGTTCAAAAATATGTGCTAATTCATATCCTTTTGGACCAATATTTGAAAATTGTTGCGCTGTAAAAATGAATGCCCATATATGCTTTGGATAGGAGTTATCATCGATATAAATAGCACCTTTTTCAGCACGTAGTTCTTTTGGTAGTTGCTTTTTTTTATATTCGTTGTCAGTCTTACCGTTTGCACGACGAATTCCTGGAAACATAGTTGAACATTTTTCCCAAATATAGAGATTGGCATCTATACCTGATTCAGATAAATAGTCATGGAAATATGATTCAAGCTCTTTGTTTGATGCGGTAATTTTTGCAACTATTTCTGGATGTAAGAATTTGAGATAGGGGGTTAATAAGCATGCTATTTTCTTTATGTCTTCACTTGACGGTACTTCCCAATCTGGCCAATTTTGAATTTTCTTGTTTTCTAATACAGTTTTTAGCTGATGGTTGCTGACAGATTTATTATTAATAGAAGTATGATGTTGCTCGTATAATATTTCTCTAACAATAAGAGTGTTTAAATGTATATCAAAGAATTTTTGAATTGCTTCTGCATTTTTTGAGAACCAATTGTTGGTAAATATATATTCACGATCTCCAATTTTGAAATTAAATTTATAATAAGGATAGTATCTTCTGTTTTTACCTGTATCATCAAATTCACTCATTCCCCTTTGGCGGAATACAGGAAATTCTGTTTGAAGTTCATGTTTATTACAATATCGAATATCACAAAGATGCTCAGCTAAACCTGGTGTAAATTTTCCTTGTTCTTTCAATTTTTCAAATAGTTTTTTAACTTTTGCTGGGAATGACATTTTATTCTCTCTTTGCATGTTTTTAGTCAATCAAGCCAAAAAATTTGAAAAGATTTGCGTTGATCAAAATCAGTTTATTGGTTCAAGTCGTTTGTGTTTCTCCTTGTGGGCGTATAAGACACGGATCTCAACACCTTCCGTTCTGCCGCTTCGAGCATGGATACGTTCAGCATTGCCATGCTGTTGTTTCCTTATAGGTTGGATTCATTGTCCATATCACCTCCGGCAAGCTTTGCCAATAGAAAGCATGGGTGATTGCCTGTCCATCAACGTTGCCCCCGATAGACACCACAGAGTGTTTCGTTTCGAACCACTCTTCTAATATCCTGAAATTAAGATCTATTTAACATCATTTGTTTAGTTTTAATCAATGAATGAATTGAATTCTGTTTCTTAATGTAACATATCCATGATATAAAATACCAGCCAGATATTGATATTATCTCTATTAACAAATAGTTAAATATAAATTCACGTATCGGCACAACCGTTGCACAAGCAATAAAACAAGGATTCATCGGCGTTTTATCCATAGGGAATCATGGTCCACTTTTTTTAATCCGAGGCAAACTTTTTCGTCAAAGCAAGCCTCAATGAACGGGGGAGGTTATCACATGAAAAGAAAACAATGTCTGTTTCTTTGCTGGGTTCCAGTACTGTTATGTTTGTTCCTGATCGGCCCGGTTGCTGCCCTGGCGGCTGAGCCCATCGTCATCGGCGTGCCCACGTCCACCGGATTTCTGGAAGGCAAGGAGGCGCTTAAAGCCGTGGAGCTGGCTGTGACGGAAATCAACAACGCGGGGGGCGTGACCGTCGGTTCGGAAAAAAGACCGTTTAAAGTCGAATCCATCGATATCCGCGATGCGGCGCCGGGGGTGCCGGTACCGGAGGCTCTGTTGGGAATCGAAAAGCTTATCCTTGAAAAGAAACCGGCGGCCCTGCTGGTGGGCCCTTTCCGTTCCGAAGCGCTGATGGCCGGCATGGACATCATTGCCAAATATAAAGTGCCGCTTTTAGGCGCCATTGCCATGACGCCGGCATCGGAAGAAAAGGTGAAGCAGGACCCGGAAAAGTATAAATACATCTTCCGCCTGGCCCTGAATGCCAAATACCTGGTGAAATACCTTGCCGGCACCATGGGCTTTATCAATGCGGAATATGGTTTCACCAAGGTTTATATCATGAACCAGGATGTGGACTGGGCGCGTAAGACCGCTGAAATCATCAGTCAGACATATTTCGAGAAAGCCGGCTGGACCATCGTCGGTCAGGAGAGCTATCCCACCGGAACCGCGGATTTTTCATCTACCCTGATGAAGGTCAAGGCCTCCGGCGCCCAGGTGATTCTGCCGATCTTTGACATGCCCCAAAGCGGCATACTGGTGAAACAATGGAATGCCATGAAGGTGCCGTGCCTGATGGCCGGTTTCATTTCGCCCCTGGCCGGACCGGGAGCCTGGAAAACCTTTGACGGAAAAATCGCCGGGGCCATCAACTGCATTTTCGAAATGGGCAGCGCCATCGGCTCTCCCAAAGTACCCAAATCCGTGGCATTTCAGGAAGCGTATGCCAAACAGTTTGGATCTCCGATTGAGGCGGGACACGGGCCGGGACCGGCATACGACTCTGTCTATATCCTGGCTGATGCCATTCAGCGGGCAGGCAGCATTGATGCGGACGCCATTGTGGCGGAATTGGTCAAAACCGACCGTATGGGGGTGCTCGGCCGGGTGAAATTCGATGCAGGGCATCAGGTGATTTACGACATGAACCCGGAAGAATCCGCGGTTGCCGCCATCTTTCAGTGGACCGCCGAAGGCAAGCGCCGGATCGTGTTTCCCACAAGCCTCGCCGAGGGGAAAATTATGCTTCCATCTGGATTGACGTCAGCCAAATAACCGGAGAAATGACGATGCTGACCGGAACCATCATTTACGCCATCATCAACAGCGCGATCCTTGCGCTCACCGCCATCGGCTTCAATCTGACTTTCGGGATCAGCGGCGTGGCCAATTTTGCCTACGGCGCCTTTTATGTGATGGCGGCTTACGGGGTCTGGATGCTCATCCACATGGCCCACCTGCCCTATCCCCTGGCAGTGCTGATTTCCATCAGCCTGACCACCCTTGCGGGCGCCCTGATGTACCGCTTTGTGATCATCCGCATCAAGGGCCAAACGCTTTCCGAGGTCATTGCCACCTTCGGTATCGGCCTGGCCGTGCTGGAGCTGTTCCGGTATTTCGGTTTTGTCGGATTTGAATACACGCTGCCCGTCTTCGTCGATCAAAGCTTCATGATCGGGGATGCTTACGTGGATGCCCAGCGCCTGCTGATCGTGGCATTCGCCGTGGCGCTGATCATCGTCCTGTGGCTGTTCACCCATTACACCCACCTGGGGCTGGCTTTCCGGGGAATTGCGCAGGATGAGCGCACTTCGCTTACATTCGGCATGGACCCGGACCGCATCGCCAGGATGGCGGTTGCTTTAGGAGCCGGGCTTGCCGCCATTGCCGCCACGGTGATTGTTCCCCTGGGCAGCATCTCGCCGGAGGAAGGCTATGATGTACTGATCAAGGCCCTGGCCGTATGCATCATCGGGGGCCTTGGCAGCAGCGGAGGCGTTATCATCGCAAGCATTGTGATCGGTTTTGCGGAACGCTTTACCGATTCCTATATCGGCTCGCACTGGACCATGATCGTCAGCCTGGCGGCGCTTCTCCTGGTTCTGGTCATCAAACCGTCCGGTATTTTCGGCAAACAGAAAGAACTGGAAGAAAGGATTTAAGACTGTGAAAACGCGCAAAGAGCGGATTGACCGGGGCATCAAGGCAAGGTCTCAGGATATTTTTGCCCTCTGTTCCTGGCGGGAAATGCTGTATCTGGCCGGGCCCCGCGTGCTGCCGGTCGTCGTATGCCTGGCCCTTCCCCTTGTCCTGAGTGTTTACTGGCAGAAAGTGCTGATGTCCGTTGCCGTATTCGCCTTGCTGGCCATCTCCTGGGATATCCTGTCCCAAAGCGGCATGATTTCCCTGGGTCAGGCCCTGTTCTTCGGGACCGGCGCATATTGCAGCGGGATCATGAATCATTACTGGGGATTTTCTCCGCTGATCACCCTGCCGCTGGCAGCCGTCTTTGGCGGGCTGATCAGCACCGTGCTGCTGCTGCCGGTTTTAAGGCTCCGGGGGGTGTACTTTTCCATGGTGACACTGATTATCCCCCTGATGCTGGTGCGGGTGATCGAGGCCACGAAAATATTCGGCGGCACGGAAGGCTTAAGCGGCATGGACCCGCTGCCGTCCGCTGGATTCGAGGTGTATCTCATCATTATTGTCTTTCTGGCGGTGCTCTTTGGCTTCCGGCGCCTCATGGATTCGGACTACGGCCTGGTGTTAAAAGGCATCAGCGACAATGACCGCTCGGTGATCAATGCCGGCATCAATATCTACTGGTTCAAGGCCCAGGCCCTGTTTATCGCCGCCAGCATCGGCGCGTTCGCCGGCGCGTTCATGACCCATGTGTACATGTTTGTCGGCATGCCGGTCTTTGCGCTGGACTACTCCATCCTTCCCATTGCCGCCGCCGTGGTGGGGGGGCCGGGAACCCTGGCCGGGGCAGCCGTCGGCGCATTCATTCTGGTGCCGCTTTCCGAATTGCTGCGGGGCATCGGCGGACTTCGGATCGTGTTTTACGGGGTGTTTCTGGTGGTATGCATCGTCGCGCTGCCGGAAGGCATTTTTCACTATATGGAGCGAAAATATCATCAGTTCGAACGCTGGGTCGAGGTGGAAAAATGAGCACAGAGCCGCTTCTTGAAACCGTCCGTCTCTCCAAGGCATTCGGCGGGGTCCAGGCCCTTCTGAATGTGTCTTTCTCCATCATGCCGGGGGAGCTCCTGGGCGTGATCGGTCCCAATGGCTCGGGCAAGACCACCCTGGTGAATCTGATCACCCGGTTCGTCAAACCCACTTCCGGAAAAGTCCTGTACAAGGGCAGCCCCATCCACCACCTGCCCCCGCACAAAATCGTCCGGCTCGGCATTGCCCGAACCTTTCAGATGGTCCGCCCGTTTTATCAACTGCCGGCCTTTAAGAACATGATTATTCCGCTGTATTCGCCGCGGGCCAAGGGACTGGTGGGCGGCCGCTACGGGGACCGGGACGCCATGGCCCTGGACCTTCTGGAGGAGGTGGGTTTCGAGCGGGATTCATTTGTCGCCTACAAACCCGCTGGCGCCCTGCCCCAGGGGTATCTGAAACGGCTGGAGCTGGCAAAGGCCATTGCGCTGCAGCCGGATCTGGTGATTCTGGATGAGCTGTTTTCGGGCCTGAGCCTGGCCGAGGTGGCCAGCATCGTGCCGATCATCGAGAAAATGCGGATTCAGGGAAAAACCATCATCATGATCGAGCACCGCCTGCGGGAGCTTTTCCGGATCGCGGACCGGGTGATCGTCATGAACTACGGCAGCAAGATCGCGGACGGCCCCCCCAACTCGGTCATGGAAGATGACGCGGTTAAGTGCGCTTATCTGGGCAGCGAAACGGATTCAGGAGACTGACACATGCTGGAAGCAGAAAATTTAATGGTTTTTTTCGAAAACGCCCTGGCCCTGAACGGGTTCAGCATGCAGGTGAAGCCGGGCGAGATCATCGGCGTGATCGGATCCAACAGCGCCGGCAAGACCACGCTGATGAACACCTTGTCCGGACTGATCATCGACATGCGGATCAAGGAAAAACGAAAGGGCGGGGAGCGCATCAATGTTTACGGCCGGGTCCTTTATAAGGGAAAGGACATCAGCGATTGCCCGCCCGACCAGCGGGTGAAAATGGGTATTGTGCTGTCCCGCGAGCGTCATCCCATATTTCCGGAAAGCAGTGTTGCGGAAAACTTCCAGATTGCCGGATACCTGCGCAAAAGAGCCGAAGTCAACCAGGTCAAGAAATACGTCTATTCCCTGTTTCCGACCCTGGAAAGCCTCCGCAAGCGCAAAGCCGGTTTTTTAAGCGGCGGCGAGCAGCAAATGCTGGCCATCGGCATGGCGCTGGTGGTGAGGCCCGAGCTGCTGCTGCTGGATGAACCGCTTCTGGGCCTGAGCCCGCTGATGCAAAAAGCCGTGATGGATGCCATAAAGGATCTCAATAAAAGAGAAGGGATCACGGTGATCCTGAGCGAGCAGTTCGCCCGGCCGGTCCTGCCCGTTATCAACAGGGGATACGTGGTGGAAAACGGGATGCTCACCCTTACCGGAACCGGAAAAGAGCTGATGCACAATCCGGAAATCAAAGCCGCCTACTTCGGGGTCTAAGCATATGCCAAACACATCATTTCACACTATTTTTCAAGCCTTCGATGCCGCTGCCGAACGCCGCGGCGACCATACGGCCGTCATTTATCTGGGGACACGTTACAGCTATAAAACGGTCCGGGAAATGGCCAACCGGTTTGCCGCATCGCTCCTGGACCTGGGCGTTACCCCCGGAGAGCGGGTGATGATCTATCTGCCAAACGCCATCCAGTGGGTTGTTTCCTGGCTGGGGATTCAGCGGGCCGGCGCAGTTTGCGTTCCCATCACCCCCATTTACACGCCCAGCGATTTAAGCTACATCGCCCGTGACAGCAACAGCACCACCATTATCTGCGCGGATACCAATTTCGGATATGTGAAGCGGGTACAGTCCGAGACCGGGTTCAAACGGGTCATCGTTTGCCGAATGGCCGATCTGCTGCCCTGGTGGAAGCGCGGGTTCGGGCACCTCTTTGATATCATTCCCAAGGGAAAAACAGCGACCGGCGAGAATGTCTTTCACTTGAAACAGCTTCTGGACAGCCATAAAAACTATAACCTGCCCGATATGGACACGGACGGGCAGGCCCTGGCTGAAATTCTCTACACGGGCGGAACCACCCGCCATCCCAAGGGGGTTCCGCTAACCCATGATCTGTTCCTGTGCTCAGCCCTGGAACAGATCCGGACCAGCGAAAATCTCATCCCCGTGGAAGAAAACGTGATTCTGGGCAACGCCCCCCTGTTTCACATTCTGGGCCAGACGTGCAGCCTGGCCACCTTGCTGGTTGGCGGGGCTCTTCTGATTCAACCGAAAATCAACCTGGATGCCGCCTTTGACGCCATTTACCGGTTTCAGGTGCGTTCCATGATCGGCGTCCCCACCCTCTATCGCATGATGCTGGAGCACGACCGGCTGGATCAGTATGACCTCAGCTCCATTAAATACTGGTACAGCGCCGGCGATGTGCTGCCGGTGGAAGTGAGCCGTCGATGGAAAGAGCGGTTTGGAACGCCGATTTACCAAGGATACGGAGCCACCGAGACCTGCGGCGGAGTTGCCATGTGCCCAGCCGACATCGACAATCCGCCCAAGAGCGTGGGCCGCATCGTGCCCTCCAAAACGGTCCGCATCGTCAACCCGGCCTTTCTGGAGCCTGTCCCAACGGGTGAGCCCGGAGAGCTCATCGTCTCATCACCCCACATGGTCAGCGCCTATATCAACAAGCCGGAAGAAACCGCCAGTGCATTTATAGAACTGGATGGCCGCCTCTGGTACCGTACGGCCGATATCATGAGCATGGATGCGGACGGCAATCTCTATTTCGTGGATCGCACCATGGACACCATCAAGCACAAGGGGTACCGGGTGTCGGCGTCCGAAATCGAGGCAGTCCTGCAGGAACATCCGGCGGTTGTCAGTTGCTGCGTTGTCGGCATTCCGGATGAAAAAGTGGGCGAGCGCATCAAGGCCTATGTGGTGCTGAAGGAAGACATCAAGGGGATTACCGGGTATGATCTGATCACGTGGTGCCGCAAGTCCATGGTCAGCTACAAAGTTCCCCAGTACATCGAGTTCCGGGACATGCTGCCCAAATCCAAAGTCGGAAAGCTGCTGCGGCGTGAAATCCGGGATGAGGAAAAGCGGCGGACCGAATCGTGAGGGCGTGAAATCGTGAAATGGCCCCACCTATAATGCAGTCAAGAACTCCGCTACAGTCTGGACGATAATTGAACAGGTCGCATCCGGCTGGTTCATGAATGGTCCGAAGTGCCGCAGGTCACCGGTGAGGAAA
>JAPLJE010000688.1:0-2138 GCA_026388755.1 Deltaproteobacteria bacterium
CCGCATGATACCTGCGATCCGCATCTTTCCAATCCATTTTACTGTGCTGCTTTTGCGGATCTGTGTAAGTGCGTTCAATCCCAAGAATCTCTGACAATCGAACCAGCGGCAGCAGCTTTCCCCGCAAACGAACCACTTCCGCATCCCCTACCCGCTCGATGCGCTCCTTGACCCCGGCAGCCGGTATTCTGAGAAGTTCTTCAAGATTCATTTGCGGAATGGCAAATCGTTCGTTTTCCAGGGAAACGATTTGACAGGGAATAATCGCCAAAGTCAGCGGCAGTTTGATTTTGATTTGTGTTCCCAGTCCCGGAGTTGAAACCATATCGATCAGACCGCGCAGGTTATCCAGATTGGTCTTGACCACATCCATACCCACGCCCCGGCCGGACAGATCCGTAACAGTCCGGGCTGTTGAAAATCCGGGTAAAAAAATCAAATTCAGCTTATCCTTCTGGGTCATGATCCGGATTTGCTCTTCGGAAACAAACCCCTTGGAAACAGCGGTTGCAGCCACTTTTTCCGGATCGATACCGGCACCGTCATCCGAAACTTCAATGATAACCTGGCCTGCCTCGTTAAAAGCCCTTAGAACGATAGTTCCGGTTTCGCCTTTCCCGTTCATTTTCCGAACGTCCGCTGTTTCGATGCCATGATCCACTGCGTTTCGAATCAGATGATTCAGGGGATCGCTCATGGCCTCCAACAGCGTCCGATCCAGCTCTACTTCTGCTCCCTCAACTTCAAGCGCCGCCTCTTTTCCCAATTCACGGGAAAGACTTCGCACAAGCCTTGGAAATCTATTGAATAAACTCCCAACCGGCTGCAATCGCGTCAACATAATCACCTTCTGCAGATCAGAGGTAATCAGATCGACGCGCTTGCCGACAATTTCCGTATTAATAGGGTCTTTATGCGTAATGGCCTTTAACAGTTGATTTCTGCTCAAAACCAACTCACCGGCCAGGTTCATCAGTGAATCCAGAACATGGGTGTTCACCCGAATGCTGGTAGGCGATGTGTCGGACAAAGGCTCTTTTTCAACCCCGGGTTGCAGAAATTCGCGATTAACAAGCTTGGCCCCATTGTGTATCGCATCCGTCAAGGGTTCCGAGCTGACCTTGACAGGAGATTCGATGGTAAAACCATCATCCACTGGGTAAAGATTCTCATGGCCGACATCCAGCAGCAGACACACATCCTCCGGACCGAGAACACATGAAAATAAAATGTAAAGAAACGGATGCTTTTCTATATCTGTTGACTCGGAAAACATGCCTGATATCTCCCCTGTCCTGACCGAGAGAACCGTGCCGTAATTCTTGATCTCGTCAATGAGTCCCTGAGCCGGTTTACCCTGAAACCGCACGTCGTTGATGAAATCCACCCGGAGGATGTAGATGTGCTTTCCCTCAAGTCTTGCCTGAAGCAGGACATTTTCCGAAACCTTCATTTCAGGAAAACCGTCCGTGAGAGTCGGCGTTATAACCTCCGGCGCGCAAGGACGGACATCCGCCACAATGAGGTTGTCGGATTCAGCTTCCGACGCCGATCTTTGAATATCAATAGAATTCAGGGCTTCGATGGGTAGGGATATGTCCATTTTATCGCTGGTCTCAACATTAGCAACGAGATCTTTCAGGGCATCAGATGCCAGAAGCAATATATTGATGATTTCCGAATTCGGCGCCAGGTTTTCACTTCGAATCCGGCCGAGCACGGTTTCCATTTTATGCGACAGGTCTTTGATATTTATGAGGCCGATAAATCCCGCCCCACCCTTGATGGAATGGGCTGTTCGAAAAACCTTGTTCACCAAATCTCGATCTATGGCATCTCCAGCCTTTTCCAAGGCCAAAAAATCATTTTCGATGGTAGAAAGATGCTCCATTGCTTCTTCAACAAAAACCTTCAGGAGATCATCGTGGGAGAGCTTCATGCCGTTATCCTTTTTCAAACGATACCTGCTGGAGTCATCATCCGATTCGCCCAGCCGAAATCTTCATAGAGAATCGAATTGACCCTAAACAAATTGCCACATGAAGTCAATTTCTAAAAGAAAATTGCATGCCACCATGTTTGATCAAACGGTTCGGAAAAGAAAAAAAGTCCTTTCTGACATCTTCCACTATTTTTGT
>JAPLJE010000688.1:2173-2893 GCA_026388755.1 Deltaproteobacteria bacterium
ACATGACTGAATTTATACTGAACCGCTCAGCAAGCCTTCTCAAGAACAACAGGGTCGTCTTTAATATCGCCGGGAACGAATACCGGCTGGTCGTTAGGATAAACTATAATTCAATAACCGTTTTTGTACGCTTTGTCGGGATACACTTGGAATACGATAAATTCGATGCGGAAGCGATTTGAATGTTTAACCGCCTGATAAAAACAGAAGAAGACTATGAAAAGGCACTATCCAGCATTGAGGGGCTGATGGATGCCAAACCCGGAACTACCAGAGCTGACCCAAAAAGATTTTATCCCTTACATGGGAACCATGAGCTGGTAGTGTCGGTTTTTCGTTGACATAAATCTATAATTACATGACAAATCATTAGGTTGTCTTCAATAAAAACCATTAAACATCGAGAATACGGTCACTAATTTTTCAAGGGGGTCGTGTATCACCTTCATTGACACAGAGGGTATTCATCTATCCAGAATTTCTCTTACCTTCATCAAAAGTTCTTTCGGCAGGAAAGGTTTGTGGATGAAGTCAACGCTGCCCTCTGCCGATTCTTTGGTCTTGATGATATCCATGCTATATCCGCTCGAAAAAAGTATTTTTATTCGGGGGCTTACTTTTCTGATCGCCTCACCGACCTCTTTCCCGCTTTTCTTCGGCATGATCATGTCAAGCAGGACGAGGCTAATCCGTTCCCTGTTCTCCATGAATTTTGTGATC
>JAPLJE010000755.1 GCA_026388755.1 Deltaproteobacteria bacterium
ATCGCCACTACTGTCGATAACACTTTCATCACGAATTGAAGGTCAGACCTGCTGCTGAAATGGTTTCAGCGATCGCGTCAGCAGAATCAATCCGAGAACGACAAATGGTAGACTCAGCCACTGCCCCACACTGAGTATCTGGCTCGCCTCATACGCCGCCTGCCGGGTTTTCAGAAATTCAAGCAGAAACCGCGCAAAGAAGACCGAAACCAGAAACAGGCCCAGCAGCCTTCCCTGCCTGGAAACATTCTCCTTGCGGCGATACGCCAGAATCAACACGACAAAGATGACTGCGTACGCCATGGCTTCGTAGAGCTGAACCGCATGCCTGGGAACTGCATCCACGCTTTCAAACACCACGGCCCAGCTTCGGGTTGAGGGAATTCCGACAATCTCCGAATTAAAGAAATTTCCCAGGCGGATGAAAAAGCCGGCCAGCGCGACGGGAAGGACAATACGATCCAGCAGCCAGAGGTAGGATGGTCGATCGCTTCGCCGCGTAAACACGTACAGCGATGCCAGTATGCCCATCGCAGCCCCGTGGCTGGCCAATCCGCCTTCCCAGATTTTAAGGATTTCTATGGGATGGCTCAGGTAGAAATCCGGATCATAAAACAGGCAGTGTCCCAGGCGAGCGCCAAAAAGAACACCGATAAACATATATGCGAAAAGGCTTTCCAGCTCGATTTCCGGTCGGCCTTCCCGCCTGCAAATCCACTGCATGAGTTTATAACCCGCCAGAAATGACACCGCGAAGAAAATTCCATACCAGCGGACCGCCAGAGGGCCGACTTGAAAGAGGACGGGATTCATGTTCCAATGAAACGGCATTACTTGCCATCCAGGTGGGACTTAAGTCCCCGCCCGGCCTGCTGATCCAAGCGCTTAACCCATTCCCTGACGAGTTTCAGCGCGTTATCCCGATCCTGATCCAGCAGCGTTTCCTTCATCCGCATGTAATCTTCTTCTGAAATTGTCAAAACCATACAAGGTCTCCTGTTTTTTGTGTTTTTATTCAGTGAATTTGACAACCACCAGGGTGACATCATCCGCAGGAATGGAAGATTGCTGAAAAGCGGTGAGCGCCGCGAAGATTTCCCGAAGGATGTCCGAAGCACTGCGACCGGCGTTTTGCAGGACAATGGACTTGATGCGAGCCTTTCCGAACATCTCACCCTCCGGACTCCGGGCTTCCCAGGCTCCGTCGGTTCCGATCAGAATTATGTCTCCGGTCTTAAGACCGGCAATACGCTGCTGTTCGTAGCCCATATCAGCGCTGACGCCAAGCGCAGAGCCTTCGCCTTTCAGCTCATGAAACACATGGCTTTCAGCCTCAAAGAGCAGGGCTGCCTCATGACCGGCCCGCACCCATCGGATTTCTTTTTTCCCGGGATTCACATCCAGATAAAACACCGTTATAAAATGGCCGCCGACCCCGGTATCCTTACAAATCATGCCGTTGACACTGTTAAGAATCTGTCCGATATCGCCGGGCTGCGTGGCCCGGCATCGAATGTACGCCCGGACCGTGGACATCAAAAGCGCTGCATAGATGCCATGACCCGAAACATCGCCTACGACGATACCCACATGATCCGGGGTCCTGCAACAGACTTCCTCAAAATCCATGTAATCGAAAAAATCCCCGCCCAGCATACAACTGTAGACACTGGAGCCGCTGATATCAAGGCCGTCAATAACGGGCGGTTTTTGGGGAAGCAGATTCTGTTGAATCTCCTGAGCAATCAGCAGACAATCCTGCAACATATTGATATTGGGAATCTTCGCCAACGTGGGATTAGATGAAAGCATAGGTTATATTGAATATCCTTCATGTTAAAATATTTTGATGCCGCAATGCAATTTTCCGGGCCAAAACCCATTCCTCGGGACAAAGTTCCCCTGCTTGAAACACTGCACCCAGGGTCAGCGTCATACCCGTTTTAATTGCCGCCTTGACCTCGTCCGGTTCAACGATGCGGTTCAGTATTTCCTGAAGCGAAATAGTCCGTGCCTCGAGTTTTTGGTGCAGCATCTTGCGGGTAGCGGTGTCCGGCGCTGAAATCCTTCCCCATGCCTTACCTTGCGGCTTGAGAACAACCGAGCCATGCTGTAGCAAGGAAGTTCCTTGCCACATCTGGGCGCTGCCGATGAACTTCTTTCCGTTAAAAACAATATCTCCGATTGCAGGGCGCATAAAACAGATATCTTCTGACGAAGATGGCGTTTTTTCATCGCCTTGCACTGCTTAAAAACCAAGCAGTTGAAATCCCGCAAGAAGGGCTTCACACAACAGCCCGTATGCTGCTGGTAGAGAAAGAGGAATATTCTCTCCGGCACCTGCAATCACACTGTAAGTAAGATCGTTTACATGCAGCACCGCCCGACCGCCGGTAGGCCGCCGAACAACATCAAGTCCAAGGTCCCGACAGGCGGACAGATTTAAGCCATGCTGCTTTTGAAAATACCCCAGGGAAACCGCCGGAGGCTGCCACTGATAAAAGCGAAGCGTCGGCGGCGATTCCCCAGCAGCATGCATTTCAAGCAGCGCCTGATCAATACCCATGTTGAGCGCACCGGGCAGGATTCCGGTATCCAGCAACCGCCACGGTTTCATGCAATTTCCCCAAAGAATTGCGACGCTTTGTAAGAGCTGCGAACCAGCGGCCCCGCAGCCACGCTTTTGAAACCCAGATCAAGGGCTGCCAAATGCCACATCCGATACTCTTCCGGCAAAGCGTAACGAACCACCGGCGCATGCGCCAGGGAAGGCGCCAGGTATTGGCCGATGGTCGCCATATCACAGCCCATTACCGCCAGATCGCCGAGAACCGCTTTGATTTCATCCTCGGTTTCACCCAGACCGAGCATGAAACCCGATTTGGTTATCAGATCCGGCTGTTGCAGTTTTGCCCATTTCAGCAGCGCGAGCGAACGGGAATAGTCTGCTCCGCGACGCACCGTCCGGTAAAGCCTGGGAACGGTTTCGACATTGTGGGCCAGAATATCCGGGCTGGCCTCAAGGACAATCAAAAGCGACTCCCGCGAACCCAGAAAGTCAGGAATCAGCAGTTCGATTTTTATGCCGGGGCAGCGTCGGCGCACCGTCCGCACCACGTGCGCGTAGTGGCTTGCGCCGCCGTCGGACAGGTCGTCCCGCGTAACCGAGGTAATGACCACATGCGTCAGGCTCAACAAAGACACGGCCTCTGCCAGTCGATCGGGTTCGCCTGGGTCTGGCGGACCTTTCGGGCGGCCGCAACGGACTGCACAAAACGTACAGCCGCGGGTGCAGACATCGCCGAGAATCAGAAATGTCGCCGTATGGTGAGAGTAGCAGTCCCCCCGGTTGGGGCATCTGGCACTGTCACAAACCGTTGTCAGACCCAGACGCGCCAGAAGATCGCCGGTCTCCTGAATATAGCCTTTTCCCCGCCCTCTTCTGGCTTGACGCAATTCTTCGATCAGCCAGACAGGCGCCCCAGTCTCATTCATACATACTTAACCTTATATTTTTGTTTCACCGCAGAATATTTAAAATATCGAAGCCTTCACAAACGCTCTATTCTAAGACGCCCTTTCGGGTGGAATATGTATGGCCTGTTTGTAAAGCGCCTGGGCTGCTTCCAGAACCGCCTCTGAAAGCGTCGGGTGGGTGTGGATCGTTTCCATGATCCTGCGGGCAGGCAGGTTTGACTGCATGGCAAGGGCTATGGCCGATACCAGATCGGCAGCATGCGGCCCGATGATGTGGGCGCCCAGAATTTGTTCCGTATCCGCATGAACAATGATCTTCACCAACCCTTCCAGTTCTCCCAATGCCTGGGCCATCCCGAGAGATTTAAAAGGGAACCGGGCAATCTTGACCTTGCACCGGGACAGGGCCTGTTCTTCGGAAACACCCACGGCAGCGTACTCGGGAATGCTGAACACGCAGCGGGGCGTCACCCGGTAATCCATCCTCGGGGCGCCATGCCCCATGGCGTTTTCCGCGGCGCAAATTCCCTCGGCAAAGGCAACATGGGCCAGGAGCCATCCGCCGATCACATCGCCCGCTGCATAATGGCCCGCAACATTCGTTTCAAGATGCGGATTGACCACGATGCGCCCCTGTGCCATCTCGATCCCCAGCGTTTCAAGACCGATGTTTTCGGTATTGAAACGCCTGCCGACAGCCTGAAGAACGGCATCCGGAGAAAGCATCGTTCCATCCGAAAGCCGGACGGAAAAGCCGTTTGCGGTTTCATCCGCGGATTCCACGGCGGTATTACAAAAGACCTTTATTTTTCGCCGTTGTAAAATGGAAAGAAGGGTTTCGCCCATCTCTCGATCCTCGTTTGGCAGGATATGGTCCTGGGTCTCGACAAGGGTTACCTGCGAGCCCAGCTCCCGAAAGATGGCCGCCATCTCCACGCCGACCGCACCGCCGCCGACAACCAGAAGCTGCTGCGGCAGCCAGGAAATATCCAGCATCTCATCGGCCAGAAAAACCCGCGGATTTTTGGGGAAAACCGGCAGGCCGGCAGGCCGCGATCCCGTGGCAATAACAACTCTGGCCGCTTCGATCCGCGTTACATCCTGTTCTTGTTGCACTTCGATTTTTCCCGGTGCGACGAGATGGCCCCGACCTTCAATCAGTTCAATCCGATGCGCCTGAAACAACCGCTCGATACTTTC
>JAPLJE010000557.1 GCA_026388755.1 Deltaproteobacteria bacterium
CCACTGATTCAGTTGCCCGGCTTTTTCCTCAAGAGTCATACGGCCCAGTAGATCTTCGATGCGCTCTGTAACGGGGAGTGTCGGGTTTTTATATGCTGGAATAGTCACGGGAACAACTCCTTACAATTTCGGGGATAGTTTGATCTGAGAAAATCACCGTGTTATCCGGTGCATTTTATTGTTGGAATTCGATATGGTGCCCCCCGAATTACCGGTTCCTCGATGTGCCCCTGGCATGGGAGTTAGAAGAACTTTTCCAGGTACTCGATTCCGGCATCTCGAAATCGCTGATAGTCCATTTTGAGACGCTCGTTGGCGATGCTTAGAATCACCTCTTCCTCCGCACCGGTTTCATTGATGTCACCGAATGCATAAACCTTGGTCACCGTGCGGATCTTGCCGCCAGAGCCTGCCAGCGCAATATCGGCCATAAGAAGGTACCAGTTCTTTCTGGCTTTCTGTTTGTCAGCCTCCTCCACAAGCGTGTCCTGCTTCACAATCTCTTTGCGCAAAATAACCTCGAATCGACCTTTATTTCGGGATATGGCGAGTGCGATAAGATCCTCCAGTCTCTCCATATACCCTTTTTTGCTTTCTTCAGTTGTCACGAATTAATCTCCTTTTTGAATACACGGCATTTTGCCCCAAAGACTGGTCAGGCTGATAGGACGACAAACGCTTAACCGATTTTCAGTGGGGGGGCATCAGGCTTCCACCTCAAGTTGCATATGATATAGTGTAACAGTTTATATGAAAATGGGCAATTTTCATTCTTCGTTGTGCCCGTCCCTGGGGATAACATCTCCGCCATCTCTGTCATAAATTTCGCATTTTCGACGCAGATCCGTCCGGGAAAGAGAAAATTCAGTACACAGATGAACCAGCCGATGTCGATCTGGATCATGCAAAACGGATAAAAGACTTTCTACCACTTCCCGGCGATTTGGTATTTAAGAAGGAGCGGGTTGTGACCTTGCGACTTGATGAGGCAACGATCGGTGAACTCAAAAAACTTGCCGGCGAAAAGGGCCTTGGTGTTTCGACATTAATCAGAATGTGGGTGCGGGAACATTTGGGAAACTTACATGCACATTCCTGACAGATACGTGGGTAATATCATCCTTCGTGCTGTTCTTGGCATGCACTACCCTTAACAAAATATTTTCCATTTCTCAAAAAAATAATAAATCTGTCCCCTTTTTCTTTTATTTTTTACTTGC
The DNA here is from genome assembly GCA_026388755.1 of Deltaproteobacteria bacterium. Taxonomy (GTDB): domain Bacteria; phylum Desulfobacterota; class Desulfobacteria; order Desulfobacterales; family Desulfatirhabdiaceae; genus RAAP-1. Next base: position 1,221 of record JAPLJE010000557.1, read on the forward strand.
CATGAATTATAATATACGATAGATAACTAATTAAGATTTTATCTTATATAAAGGCACCCCCTAATGAGTAGGGACAAACTCCAGGAACACCTCTGTGATTTTGAAACAGCCTGTCGCAGGGCAGGTCTAAAATTGACCCATCAGCGTCTTGAAATCTATCGCGAGCTGGCCGCTTCCACGGATCATCCTTCAGCAGAGCTGCTGCATCGCCGACTGATCAAGAAGATCCCTATGCTTTCCATGGATACCGTCTACAGGACGCTGGGAACACTCAGCCAGCACGGTCTGATTCACAAGATAGAAACAATAGAGAGCCAGGCTCGGTTTGAAGTGATATACGAGCGTCATCAGCATCTGATTTGTCGACAATGCCGGCAGGTTATTGATTTCCAATGGCCATCGATTGATGAGGTCTCGCTGCCGGATGAACTCATGCACTGGGGTAAAATCGACAGCCGAAATGTCGTTATCTATGGAATCTGCAATAACTGTAACCTGTTAAAAACAAACAACAACATGGAGATAAGCAATGACAGAGATAAAAAAAATTGGCAAATAAGCGGTGCCCCTGTCGCAGATTATCAGAATGTAATGACAGCCGGTCCCGGATTTTGCGCTCAAAAAACGATGCGACGTTCTTCTAACGATCCCTCAAGTCCACCATTGTCGTAAATATCAATCGATAAGTCCGCTAAAGTTAATTAGATTGATGGACACCGAAGCACGATATTCATCGCAGCACGGCGCATGAGTTCAGACAACGAAAGGAGAAAACTTTATGAATGAAGATAGCAAGTGCCCGGTAACGGGAAGAACTAACAAACACGTAGTGGGCGGCAGGTCAAATCGCGAATGGTGGCCGAACCGGTTGAGTCTGGATATTCTGCGCCAACATTCCTCCAAGTCCAATCCTATGAGCGAGGATTTTAACTACGCTGAAGAATTCAAGAGCCTGGACCTCGACGCTGTGAAAAAGGATCTACACAACCTGATGACCGATTCGCAGGACTGGTGGCCAGCGGATTACGGTCACTACGGACCTTTTTTTATTCGGATGGCATGGCACAGTGCTGGTACCTACCGCACCGGCGACGGCCGCGGCGGCGCAGGGACCGGTAACCAACGCTTTGCGCCCGTCAACAGTTGGCCCGACAACGTAAACCTCGATAAGGCGCGCAGGCTGCTTTGGCCGATCAAGCAGAAGTATGGCCGGAAAATCTCCTGGGCCGACCTGATGATTCTCACAGGCAATGTAGCTCTGGAATCGATGGGATTCAAGACCTTCGGTTTCGCCGGCGGACGTGAGGATATATGGGAGCCGGAGAAAGACATCTATTGGGGAGCAGAGGATACCTGGCTGGACGACAAGCGCTATTCTGGCAAGCGGGACCTGGAAGATCCTCTCGCTGCTGTTCAGATGGGTCTGATTTACGTGAATCCGGAAGGGCCGAACGGCGAACCAGACCCGCTCGCGTCCGGGCGGGACGTTCGGGAGACGTTCGCGCGCATGGCAATGAACGATGAGGAGACAGTCGCGCTCACCGCTGGCGGACACACCTTTGGCAAATGCCACGGCGCCGGCGATGCGGCGCTGGTTGGGCCTGAACCCGAGGCTGCTGGTATCGAAGAGCAGGGACTCGGCTGGAAGTGCAGTCATGGCAGCGGCAAAGGTGGTGATCAGATTGGCAGCGGTTTGGAAGGCGCATGGAACCCGACCCCGACGCAGTGGGACAACAACTATTTGGACATGCTGTTTGGCAACGAGTGGGTACTGACAAAAAGCCCGGCGGGCGCAAATCAATGGACGCCGAAGGTGGCGACTGACAAAAATCTTGCTCCGGCCGCTCACGATTCGTCGAAGCGGGTTCCGATCATGATGACCACCGCGGACATGGCGATGCGGATGGACCCGATCTATGAACCGATTGCACGGCGCTTCCAGAAAAACCCGGAAGAGTTCGCAGATGCCTTCGCCCGCGCGTGGTTCAAATTGACGCACCGAGACATGGGGCCTCGCGCACGCTATCTCGGCCCGGAAGTTCCTGACGAAGAGCTGATTTGGCAAGATCCGATCCCTAAAGTCGATCATGAACTGATCAATGATAAAGACATCGCCACACTTAAGGGCAAGGTCCTTTTCGACCTTCCGTGGTTCCGACATGCGCGGCGGTGCGAACGGTGCCCGCATTCGTCTGGCACCCCAGAAGTATTGGGAAGTCAACCAGCCGGAACAATTGGCGAAAGTGTTGAAGACACTGGAAAGTATCCAAAGCGAGTTCGACAAGACGGTCTCTATTGCAGACCTGATCGTGTTGGCGGGTTGCGCGGGTGTTGAGAAAGCGGCGAAGAATGCCGGTCACGATGTGACGGTTCCCTTCACGCCGGGCCGCATGGACGCCTTGCAGGAGCAAACCGATGTTGAGTCCTTCTCCGCTCTGGAGCCGGAAGCAGATGGTTTCCGCAACTACCTCAAGACCAAATACACCGTATCTGCTGAGGAGATGCTGGTAGATCGGGCACAATTGCTGACGCTGACCCCGCCTGAGTTGACGGTTCTCTTTGGCGGTATGCGTGTCTTGAATGCCAACTTCGGACAGTCTCAGCACGGCGTCTTCACCAAGCGGCCCGAAACGCTCACCAATGACTTCTTTGTGAATCTGCTCGACATGCGTACAACGTGGAAGGCGGGCTCTGAAGACAAAGACCTGTTTGAAGGCAGCGATCGCGTAACGGGTGAATCTAAGTGGACCGGCACTCGTGTCGATCTGATCTTCGGTTCAAACTCCGAACTCCGCGCCCTGGCTGAAGTCTACGGAAGTGCAGACTCGCAGGAGAAGTTCCTGCACGACTTTGTAGCGGTGTGGAACAAGGTAATGAACCTTGACCGTTTCGACCTCGCCTGATCGTAGCATAAAAGTCTCCGAGGGCTTCTGAAGCGTGTTCTGAACTGCAAATCGGGTATAGTGGTCCCCATGTTCAGATATCTTGTCTGCCGGCCTGCTACCCGTTTCATCAGCCGTGCAAGGTTTGCGCCATCTTCTCCAGGATCAACGATCAGGTGGACGTGATTGGTCATCAGGCAATATGCGTAAACCTTGCAGCCCAGCTTTTCTTTCCACTCGCGCAGATTGTCAAGGTAATTCTGTCCCCTTTTTCGTTTTTCCTTGACATAATAATGAAAAACGCTATCCTTACAGTAAGGAGACAAGAAATGCTTGCAAAATTAACAACCAAGAATCAAATAACGCTGCCGCGAGAGGTCGTGAAGGGTTTCAAGGGGATTGAATACTTCGACGCCGTTGTTCAAGACGGACGGATTGTTCTTGAACCTGTTCGAATCCGGCCTGTTGCCGCGGATCTGGCTGGGATCCGTAAAAAAATGGAAAGACTGGGTGTCGTCGCGGAAGACGTGGTGGAGGCCATTCAATGGTCAAGATCAAGCCCCAAGTGATCCGCATAGTTCTGGACACTAACGTGCTTGTCTCGGCACTCCTTTTTGGCGACAAGCTGAATCGACTGGTCGCCAGATGGAAATCCGGCGACATTGCGCCGGTCTTCTCCCGGGCTACTTTCGATGAATTCAGAAGGGTGCTTACCTATCCACGTTTTTCGCTCATGGAGTCGGAAATCAGGTTTCTCATCGAGGACGAGGTGCTGCCTTACTTTGACGTCGTGGAATCCTGCGAAAACATCCAGGGTGTCTGTCGAGACCCGTGGGACGATATTTTTCTTTCCTGTGCTGTTGCAGACGGTGTGGATGCAATCGTGAGCGGCGACAAAGACCTTCTTGATATGGGTTGCTTCCGCGAAATTCCGATCATCAGTGTTCGTGACTTCTTGAAATAAAGAATAAACGGATCAAAATCCAGCCACGCTTCTTTTTTATCGCCGGTTTTGCTTCCATAACCGGCCTGCTACCCGTTTCATCAGCCGTGCAAGGTTTCCGCCATCTTCTCCAGGATCTACGATCAGGTGGACGTGATTGGTCATCAGGCAATATGCGTAAACCTTGCAGCCCAGTTTTCTTTCCACTCGCACAGATTGTCAAGGTAATACTGATAATCCTCATCCGATGCAAATACGACCTGCCTGTTGTGGCCGCGCTGGATGATGTGGTGCGGATAACTCTTTACAACTATTCGTGCTGTTCTTGGCATGCACAACCCTTAACAAAATATTTTCCATTTGGTAAAATAAATAATAAATCTGTCCCCTTTTTTCCCCTTAAAAGGTCTGCTATTTTGATTTGGTATGTTCAGGAATCGGGGTTAACTTCAGGGTATTTGTGAAGATTGATGGAGCGGTTAGGTATTTTGTTATATGATGAATTATATGATTTCTGTGTTTGTTAGTCTAAATATCTTGCATATTTTTTTCCGTAATCTAACGATATACTTATATTACTTCTGTTGAAGGCTGGTATCTGGGTATTCACATTTCCTTGGTCAATAATTTTTCCGAAAGGTAATTTTCTCAACTTGCGGCTTACAATGAGATTTTGCAATGATGATGGATTAGACACAGTCAATCTTATGTAAGTGTCCTTTAATAATCCTCCCGCTCCATCTGAAATTTTGGGGTGCAAGGATATTTTGCGAATTGCTATTTTAGGCTTCTTATAAAGTTGCTTAGACGTCTTTCTGTTAATCCGATACTGGGCAATATTGATTAATATTGAGACGGTTGTGGTCCAAAAAAGAGGGTCTTTCAATTTATCTACAAAAAAATGAACCATATAGTTTTCTTACTCCGAACCTATTACGCTTCGCACAAGATCCATAAAATCTGTTTCCCAAATAATTCTGATTGGTTGTCCTTCAGTTGTAAGTTTTTCGGCTTTTCTCTGTTTTGAACTTTTCGCGTGGCCGGCGAGTTTTGTCATATCTTGATCTCCGACAACAAGTATCGTCGTTCTCTTTGTCACACCTTGATCAACCTGACAGCCGATATTTGCAGCAAGGTCTGCTGCATCACTTCGAGAAATACACAAATCACCAGTAAATACGACAACCTCTCCGAACAATTTCCCTTCTGGATTGGCATCACGTTTCACATTCTTTTCTTTATCGGAAGTGAATCGATTAGAACCAGTCTTAACTGGTTGTTCAGAATAAGTCGATTTATTGATAAGGCGTTTCCAGATTCTTTCTTCTATCGGTGATTCCTGTAAAGCGGCAATCAGCACATACCCGGCGGCCTTGGCGTCTTCGAGTGCATCGTGATGTTTAAACTCGTAACCTATCTTGCAACATACATCTTTTAATCCGTAACCTTTATAGGCCAGATCATCCCAAGTCATGCGAACGATTTGGGATGAATCCAACCATGATATTTCAATTGGATTTAGATTGTATTTCAGGCACGCTCGGGAAATGGCAACTCGATCAAAGTGTGTATGGCATACACATATATTGTCTTCTATAATTGTTCGGAGATGTTCGGAAATATCTGGAAATTTTGGTTGTCCTGTTACCATACAGGGTTCTATGCCATGAATAGAGATATTTGCTTTGGCAAAATAGTCTTCCGGATCAACGAGTGTTGACCACTCATCAACGAGTTGTCTATCAACAAACTTTGCCACCCCAATCTGACAAATTGAACCCAAATCAGGATTTGCTGTCTCAACATCA